>JALWFY010000079.1 GCA_027013815.1 Desulfohalobiaceae bacterium
CAATATTGGTATAATGGTTACAGATTCTCACCTGATGTTGATAAAAAGGTATATAATCCTGTGTCTGTAATGTTTGCCTTGCAAAAAAAAGTATTTAACAATTTTTGGTTCCAGACAGGCACACCAACATTTCTGGTGAATTTATTGAGGGAGAACCCCCATAAAATCCCAGAGATGGAGTATTTAAAGGTGCCAGCAGATTTTTTACAGGCTTATGATCTGGAAAATTTAAGTGTAGAGACGATATTGTATCAGACGGGATACCTAACAATAAAAGAGGTTAAAGGAAGAAATTGTATATTATCGTATCCTAATAGAGAGGTGAAGGATAGTTTTCAGGGAGTGTTGCTGGAGGGGCTCCAGAGTTCAGAAAGAAACCCAAGGATATTAGCAGATGAGTTAGGAGAAGCCATAAGGGCAGAGGATTGGGGAGAAGCTGAGTATTTGCTTAATTTGATTTTGGTAAGTGTGCCTTATAGGTTATATCAGAATATAGATGAGAGGTATTTTCATACGATATTTTATCTTGCCATGTCTTTATCAGGATACAGGGCAGAGACTGAGGTCTTGAGTTATAGGGGAAGGCTTGATATGGCGGTTAAATATGATGGGGAAAACAGGGTCTATGTGTTTGAATTTAAGACAGGTGGTAGGGCAAGAGAAGCAATCAAACAGATAGAGGAAAAGGGATATGCAAAGAGATATGAGGCTAAGGGGTATGAAGTGGTGAAGATAGGACTCGTGTTTGATGTGGATAAGAGAAAAGTAGCGGAAATGGAGATTAGTTAATGTTACAGGCTCGTATAGAGGCTGGAAAAAGTTTTTCTTAATTTTCTTGAAAATTTTTGCCTTTTGGTCTATATAAGACGAAATTTGTTTAGGTGCCAGAGGCTTAAAAGGGAATCCCGTGAAAGTCGGGAACGGACCCACCGCTGTGATAAGGGGACGAAAGCCTTATACAAGCCACTGCCACATAATTAATTTAATGTTCTGGTGGGAAGGCAAGGCGAGTAGAATGATCCTTAGAGTCAGAAGACCTGCCTAAACAAGAATAATTTTTGCTGGGGGGAAGGCAAAAATTAAGTTAAACCTGGATGAAAATGGGACATCCTGGTTTGCCATGACTTAAGTGGCGAACCAGGATTTTTTTATTTGTATGAAAAAATTTTATTTAGAATTAATATTATCCCTTTTGATTTTATTCCTTGTAATAAGCATATCCCTGTCATTGGGGTATGTGAGGATACCCTTGTCTCAGGTTGTAGAGATTGTCCTTAAAAAGACCCTAGGACTCGGTCTTAAAGGTATTAGTCCCTTAGATGTTTCAATTGTCTGGGAAGTGCGTTTCCCAAGGATTATAAGTGCAGCCCTAGTTGGTGCATCTCTATCTATATGTGGGGTAGTATTTCAAGGAATATTACTAAATCCACTAGCAGATCCTTATACACTGGGTATTTCCGCTGGTGCAGCCTTTGGGGCCTCTGTTGCAATATTGTTAGGGATAAATTTTTTGGGGTTCTATACAGTGCCTGCATTTGCCTTTGTAGGTGGTGTAATTACTTTACTCACAGTAATTTATCTTTCATCTACTTCTAAAGGTGGAATTTCTTCAAATAATTTGATCCTCTCTGGTGTTATTGTTTCCGCTATTTTGTCCGCTGGCATTAGTTTTTGTAAATACCTGGCCCAGGAAAGAGTAGCTGTAATAATCTTTTGGTTACTAGGTAGTTTTGCCTCTTGCTCGTGGACAGATGCCATAATTCTATTGGTCTGTTTAATTTCATCTTTTTTGGTTTTTATTTTTTATTTCAGGGAGCTCAACCTCTTGAGCCTTGGGGGAAAGACAGCATTGTCCCTTGGGGTAAATCCCCAAAAAGTGAGGATCGTATTACTATTATGGGCGTCCTTATTAACAGGTGTGTGTGTTTCTTTCTCTGGCATTATAGGTTTTGTAGGACTTTTAGTACCACACATGATGAGGTCTGTAACTGGCCCAGATCATTTAAAGCTACTTCCTATTTCTATGATTGTAGGAGCCATCCTACTTACTGGGGCAGATACAATTACAAGGGCCATATTGCCTGCTGAGGTCCCAATAGGGGTATTAACAGCACTAATTGGAGGTCCATTTTTTTGTTATATATTTAGGAAAAAACAGGTTGGATTTTAAATAGAATGTCAGATGTAATTTTACAGGCAAAGGATGTAAGTTTTTCTTATAAAGATAGATTTGTGCTTAAAAATATAGAACTCAGTTTTACTAAAAATAAATTTTACGGGATACTTGGGCCAAATGGGAGTGGAAAATCCACACTTCTAGATGTTTTGTTGGGTTTTAGCTTGCCAGATAAAGGAGAGGTGTTTTTAAGGGGAATAGATATAAGAAGGTATAAAAAGACAGACATAGCAAAATTAGTTGCATATATCCCTCAATCCTATGAAATAAATTTCCCATTTACTGTGGATGAGATAGTTTTAATGGGGAGATATCCTTATATAAGGAGGTTTTCTTTTCCATCAGAGACAGATTTTAAAATAGTGGAAAAGGTCGAGAGAGAGATAGATATATATAATTTTAGACATAGGTTGATTACTGAGTTGAGTGGTGGTGAAACCCAGAGGGTTATGGTTGCCAGGGTCCTTGCTCAAGATGCCCTGCTTACCTTGCTAGATGAACCAACTTCAAACTTAGACATAAAACACAGTTTAAGGATTTTGGAACTCTTTAAAAAAAAGGTAATACAAGAAGACAAGACAGTTATTTGTGTGTTTCACAATATAAATGAGGCTGCGTATTTCTGTGATGAGGTGGTTTTCTTAAAACAGGGCAAAGTAATTGATTTTGGTCCAGTGGGAGAAGTACTGACAAAAAAAAATCTTGAAATGGTTTTTGAAATAAAGGCCAAGGTCTATTTTGAAGAAGAACTTGGCTGTCCTCAAGTGATATTTAAATCAGTATAAATAAGGCTATTTGCTGTATTAGGTATTAGGTTTGGGGTGTTTGGGGATACGGGACGCTTGGAGTTTAGTGATAGTGTAAAAATAAAAATCATGAAAAAAGTAGCAAGAAGTAAAGGTCAATTACAAATAACTGTTCTTGGATAAAGGACCAAAACTTAGGGGGGACATTATGAAAAAAAAAGTGGTGGTTTTTATTGTTTTGTTTGGGATTATCACCTCCTTGGCACATGCCTTTCAGTTGAAAGGGAATATTATTATTGACGATGGTGGGAGGCATATTCGCGTAGGCCGGGTTTTTAATAGGATAATTTCGCTCTATCCTGCACACACAGAAAATATAGTGGCAATGGGAGGAGCTAATTATTTGGTTGGGATATCTAGAAGTGATACATATCCTCCTTTTATTTTAAATAAAAAAAGGTTTTCTTACCATTTTGGACCAGAGAGGTTTTTGGCAGTTAATCCTGATCTTATTTTGATCAGGCCTATGATAGATTTTGCATACCATTCTTTAGTTAAGAAGTTAGAGAGCTATAATATCACTGTAGTGTCCTTACAGGCAACTAATGTAAGATCTCTGTATACTTATTGGAGAATACTTGGACGCCTTATTGGAAAAGAGAAAAAGGCAGAGGAGATGATTTCTGATTTTAATAGGTTTTTGAGTATATTTCATTCTATTGATAAAAAAATAAGAAATAAGAAAAGGGTCTACTTTGAATCTATGCATAAAAAACTAAAGACCTTTAGTCCTAATTCAATTTCCATATTTGTTTTAAATACAGCAGGGGGAATCAATGTGGCAAAAGATGCAGTCTCAGATAGAGGTACCAATATAGCTGATTATGGTAAAGAGAGGATTTTATCTCATGCCAATGATATTGATGTATTTATATCTCAATATGGAATGATGAATAGAGTTCATATTAAGGACATATTAAATGAACCTGGATTTGAGATAATAAAGGCAATAAAACATCATAATGTCTATATTGTGGATGAACATATAACATCTAGGCCAACTATAAGATTGTTGCTTGGTATATATGAAATTGGACATATACTCTATCCTCAATATTATAAAAAAGACTTAAAAGCAGAAATAGATAAAGTAATAGCAAAATATTATAGCAAATAAGAAAAAAGATCCCCGCTAGATTGGAAGGGCTTTATACCTGTATTCTCAAGGAGGTGTCCTTTCTATCTAACGGGGTGAATAGGGGTTTATGTATGGGTAAGAATGAGGGAATATTGTATGGAATAGGTGTTGGTCCAGGAGATCCAGATTTAATTACAATAAAGGCAGTGGAAATATTAAAGGATGTAGATGTTGTTTATTCTGCGTCTTCTTCAAAGAATTCTCATTCTCTGGCCTATGATA
>JALWFY010000080.1 GCA_027013815.1 Desulfohalobiaceae bacterium
CTACTAACCAGGCTCAAACTGTTACCATTACTTCAGAAAACAGACCACCTCAAGTTTATGGAGTAGCTATTTATAGAGGCAATGAATATGTCTCTAATTGGAGTACATTAAAGCTTAATCAGGAATACAGATTTGTGGCCTATGCATGGGATCCAGATGGAGATAATTTAAGTTATAGTTGGCAGGTCAATACCACTCAGTTGGAAAGTGATACTTATACATTTACATCTGAAGGTTATTATACAATTACTGTAACAGCCTTTGATGGAAAGGGTGGAAGTGCAACATATCCTATTCAAATTCATGTGGGCAATGCAAAACCTGTTATTACTGCAGTAAACAGTTTGACTTTAAATCCCCAACTAGGCGGTTTAATAACTGTATTTGCTTATGCCTATGATCCAGATGGAACATTAACAACAGATAATTTTGAGTGGAAGATTGATGATCAAGCTGCTGAGATCACTCAGGAATCTTATGATAATAATTACTACAATGCTACAATCCAGTTACCTGATAAACTAAGTGAAGATGGATATTTTAAGATTACTCTCACAGTAACTGATAATGATGGTGCTAGTGTAACAAAAAGCTTTAACATATGGGTAAATAAACCTCCTCAGATAGATATACCTTTGCAATCTAAGTTGCAATTAAATAAGGGAGACAGTCATGAATTTACTATTTCTGCCCATGATCCTGATGGAGATGAGCTTGCTTATAATTGGTATGTTAAATATGGTGCTACAGATTGGCAAAAGCAGTCAGAGACATCAACACATTTTACTTATGTATTTAATAATGTAGGTACCTATTATGTAAAAGCAGTGGTATCCGACGGCATGATTCCAGTCGCAACTATTTGTCAAGTGGAGGTAAAATCTGTAGCCATAACAAACAAACTTGTTCTTCATTCTGGGATAGAAGGTCTTTATGTAACTATTCATGATCCTGATACATTAGTTCCTATTACTACAAAGCAGACCGATAGCAATGGAGATGTAGAATTTAATAATATAAATGGTAATGTAGCGGTATCTCTTTCCATTACTCCAGACATGGTTATGAATAAGGACATGGTATTTAATGTGGTGCTTCATGGAATTATGGAGATGGCTAACCCTCCAGCTGGTTTTGATGTAGATCAAGCAATTAAGAATGGTAAAATTAGCTTAGAAGTTTTAAAAGCTTCAGGGATCGATGATCCAGATATTTCAGAGTCAGATGTGATTAACGCTGACACAAATAAGGACGGATATCTAAATAAAGATGAGCTCTACCAGTTGGCTCTCAGTAAGAAAGATAAGAATGGTGATGGGAAGCTAGAGGTAAAAGAGATAGAAGAAGATTATGTTCATGTACATGTGGAGATGGTTCGTGCTGTACCTGCAGGTGAATATGACTTAACTACTGTGTTAAAAGATGATTTTGAGGATTACAAGGGATACAATTATGCTTACTCTCCTTTGAAGCATATTGCTTTTACAGTAAAGAATGTTCCTGCTTACGACTCTATAACTATAATTGGTCCTGATCATAGCTTTAAACATGTAAACAATAGTGAGTCTAATTCAGCTGATCTTTCTGATAATATAAACCTGTATGGTATTCAAAACAATGACAAATATTCTTTAATCTTTGCTGAATGGAATAATGATACTTATACTTATCTGTTAAATTTAACAGCGGATAATGTAAGCGTAGACTACAATGAGTTTGAACCTATGAAGGAGATCTTACTAAAAAACAGGCCACTGACAGAAAATTCTAACTCTTGGGTTGAGTTTGATGGAAGATATAAAGGTACCGAGTATCGTTTACCTATACGTTATCATAATGATTTCATAAAGGTGGCAGATGTACCCTTTGATTTTGATAAGCTGATAATGAATGCTGCTACCTCCTCTTATTCCTCTTCCGATGGAATTAACTACAAATTTGAAGAAAAAGGGATACAAAAGATAATTAACGAACTCCCCGATGAGGTAGATTTCAACAGTTTGTCTCTGTTAGATATAACCATTAACGGAACAGACACTGGAGTTAACCTTAGTGGAAGCGATCTAGACAAGATAAATGAATATGAATATGAATACGAAATGTATAAGGATACTAATGACGGAGAATATTCCTTTTATATTGATTTAGATGGTTATGGTAATCCTGGATCAACTCTTACAAAACCCGATTTTAGCCAAATATTACCGGCCAAGGTGTGGGCATATGTAAAAGAAATTCAGGATTTAACATCGTATAACCACCTTGAAAAACAAAGTGAACTGAGCTTGTACTATTATCCAGATATAACTTCTCTAAATCAATGGATTCAGATTGGAGTAAATAATGAAATGGATTGGATTAGTAGTAGTTACGTAGATACATTATGGTCATATTCAGAAGATAAGCCCCCTTCAGGAGGAGATAAATCTTTAAGAAACAGATTAGAGGAAGTCTATTTGCCCAAACATTCCCTATTTCATGAACATTTACATCATGGAATCAAGAACAAATAATTTATAAAGAAAAGGAGGGCGTTTTCATATAAACACCCTCCTTTTCTTTTATAGTTAGTTGCCATCCTCAGGTTTTTCTTTTTAAAGATGGAAAAGAACATGGTCTAGTTGCTAAAATTATTAGATGTATTAAATTAAATAATTATTATAGAATTAACAAAGGCATCCTATTTAACAAACTGATTAATGCTAAATAGAGGTAGCATAATTGACATAACAATAAAGCCAACAATAGCCCCCAATAGTAAAATAGATATTGGTTCAAGGAGGGATATAGTTGTTTTTATGGTAGTATTAATCTTTTTTTCATAATATTTAGATATTCGTCTTATAAAATCAGGAAGTCTTCCACTACGTCTTCCAGTTGATAGACTGGCAATAAACATGGTATCAAATAATTTTGTCTTAGAAAACGCCTTGTCCACAGGACCCCCTTCATTTATATCCTCTGCAACTTCCATTATAAATTTCTGAAAGATGATGTTGTTTGTTGCAAAAGCACTAGTTATTATTGCTTCAGTAAGATTGATACCTGCATCTAATTGAAAAGATAGATTTGAGGTGAAATGGCTTATAAGTATTTTTCTATAAATGGGAATTTTTAAAAAAAGTCCATCTGCTTTTTGTCTAAAAAGATTGTTTTTTAAATACAAAAAATACAATAATAGTATAGAACTAATTATTGAAGTAAAAAGTATAAAAAGATATTTTTTAAGAAAAATTCCTGAAAATATTAATATCCTTGTTACCAGAGGCAATTCCCTATGAAAAGATAAAAATATTTTTTCCATCTTTGGCACTACGTATGACAGCAAAAATCCAACTATTCCCATCCCCAATGTCAAAACAAATACAGGGTATAACACAATGGGGGCCATTTGTTGATTTAAGGAACTCCTATTTTCTTCTCTTTCCGATATCTTAAATAAAATCTCAGAGAGTTTTCCAGTCCTTTCAGCTATTTCTAACATTCTTATATATGTACTTGTAAATATATTTTTATGCTCTCTTGCTGCATCAGAGAACCTCATACCTTCACTTATTTTATCCTTTATTTTCAAAAGACATTGTTTTATCTTTCTACTGGAGGATTGCTCAGACGTTATATAGAGTGCCTCAGTTAAGGGGATACCTGTATTAATTAGGGTCGCAAGTTGAAAAAAGATATCTGCCCTCTCTCTTTGGCTAATGCGTTCAAAAAAGGATATACTCTTGGTTAAGAAATTATTATAACCTGTCTTTTTTTCAATATCTTCTATTTGTTGTGGATAAAGCCCCTTTTTTTTTAGATCCAAAATAGCCCTATTCTTGTTTGAGGCTTCAATAATCCCTTGTCTTTTTTTCCCTTTATTATCAAAGGCTATGAATTTAAATGTTGCCATTATAACCTCGTTGCTAAAAGTACCTCTTGGGGAGTGGTTATACCTTTTTTTACTTTTTCCATACCATCATCAAACATTGATTTCATATGGTTTTTTTTTGCCATCTTTTTGATCTCATTGGCATCTGCTTTTTTTATTATTAGTCTTTTTATATCTTCATTTACTATAAGCAATTCAAAAATACCTATTCTCCCTGAATATCCTGTGTTTTTGCAATTTTCACATCCCATTCCCTGGGCATGTCTAACAATATCATAACCATATTCCATTAACATCTCTCTAATCTCAACTGGTGTTTCTACCATGTGGTTACATTTTTCACACACTTTTTTGACCAGTCTTTGTCCTATTACCATTAGCAGGGATGATGCCAGTAAAAAGGGTTCTATGCCCATTTCTATTAATCTAGCAAGGGTAGTG
>JALWFY010000081.1 GCA_027013815.1 Desulfohalobiaceae bacterium
GATTGCTGATGTGGTTATGGTAGTTGGGCACTGCAAAGAGTCTCAGGCAAAGTCAAGGAATATGGTCACGCACATGGTATTTGATCCCTTTTATGAAAGACCAGTTGGGATGGATTTTTTAGTTGCAACAGGCATGCAGGCCCAGTCTTTTAAACACAGGACTCAGATTAGTGATATGGAGCTTGCCCAAATAGTAGTTAGGGCAAGGGAGCGGGGACACAAAAATAGATTTTATCCTGAAATCACACCCTTAACCTATGATGAAGTAATTACATCTGAATATCTTTGTAAACCAATAAGGAGATACCATGCATATCCTGTATCAGATGGGGCAGTTGGGTTTATCTTGACATCAGAACATAGGGCAAAGGAATTGTGCAAAGATCCTGTATGGATAGATGGTGTTGGATGTAGCATGGATACGTACTTTCCAAAAAATGGCGATTTGTTAGATCTAAGTTCCTTAAAAGATGCCACAACCAGGGCCAAGAAAAGGGCAGGGTTAGATTCTTTAGATGAAATAGACCTATATGAAATATCAGACCAATATGCATATCAATTGCCCCTTTGGTCAGTGGGCTTAGGTCTCATTAGAATGGATGATGTTGTTAGTTTTATTAAAAATGGTGGGTTAGATGAGAAAAACATAAATCCATCTGGAGGCATGTTAATTGGCGGTCCCCTTATATTAGGCGGTCTATTCAGATTAGTGGAAGCAGTAAAACAGCTAAAGGGAGTTTCAGAAAATCAAGTAAAAGATCCAAAAAAGGCTCTGGTTCACAGTTCAATGGGGCCTGCTGGTCAATTTCACTCAATAGCAATAGTATCAAGGGATAATTAAGGAGGGGAAGAGATGAGAAAAAGACAAAGAGAGGTTGCAATAGTTGGGGTGGGACAAACAAAATATTCATCTCACAGAGAGGATGTGAATCAGCCAGAGATGATAACTGAAGCTATAGTTGAGGCACTAAACCAGACAGGTCTTACCATGGACCATATTGACTGTGTGGTTCATGGCAACATGGAGCTCTTTGAAATGATACACCAGCCAGATCTCTGGCACACAATAGGAACAGGTGCAATGGGAAAAGAATGTCTTAGACTCACAACAGGGGGCACAACTGGGGCAACACTTGTGTGCGCTGCTGATGCCTTAGTTGCTTCAGGCATGCACGATATAGTTATGGCAATTGGTTTTGAAAAATTACAAGAAGGACATACAACTGGTGGCATTACAAATATGGCCGATCCTCTGTGGGGAAGAAAACTTCAAAGTGGAGCACTAGTTGGAATTACAGCAACGCAGATGATTGAAGAATTTGGAGAACAGAGGGCAAAAAAGGCGTCTATTGATTACAGGATTATTATGGATATGCATGCAATGAAAAATGAAAAGGCACATAGAAGGCTAGGGCTTAAGTTTGATATGGCAGAAGATCTTATGAACAATTCCCCTAGACTGGTTGGAGAACTCAGGATGATACACATGTGTTCCCAAAGTGATGGCGCATGTGTTGTTATTTTGGCATCTGAAGACAAGGCAAAGGAGATTTGTGATAGGCCAGCTTGGATAGTGGATCATGTAACAGTACATAGGGAAGAGCACATGGGTACGCTTTTTGGTTTAAAAAAAGGAAAACTCACCCACAGACATGCAGCTGAAGTATTATTTAAGAGAAACAATATAAAGGACCCTGTAGCGGAGTTTGATGTGTTTGAGATGTATGATCCATCTAGCTGGTGGGGACTTGATTGGCTCAGGGAATTTTTGCTCTTTGATGGGGATGAGCACCTAAGACTAGTTGAAGATAGGGAAATTTATATGGATGGGAAATTTCCAGTAAACCCATCAGGTGGTGTAATAGCATCAAATCCAATAGGTGCAACAGCAATGGTGAGGTTTGCAGAGGCTGGACTTCAAATAATGGGCAAAGCCGGGGAACATCAAATAAAAAAAGAGGTTAATTGGGCACTTGCCTCTGGTTTTGGTGGCACTTTTTGGACAGTACTTGGCATTTTATCTTCAGAAAAACCAAAAAGATAGGAGACATCCCAATGAAACAAAGACCTAGTGTTAAGGATATAATATTTAGTTTTATTGATAGGGCAAATTATCATTTAATAAAAGATGAAAATTGTTCCCTTGGATATGATATAACAGGAGGAGGTGGTGGAAAATGGACAGTTAAGATACAGGGGGGCAAGGTGTATATTGAAGAAGGTCTTAAAGGGCCTGATGTTGTGATTTCCATGAAAGATGTAGATTTTATTGGTTTTACCTTGGGGGAGCTAGATGTACTAAATCTTATCTCTTCTGGAAGGCTAAAAATAGATGGTGATGCAACTCTTGCACAAAAGTCAGCCAAATTTTTCAAAAAATATACAAGTTCAGGAAAACAAGATACAGAAGAGCTAATTAGGCTAAAGCAGATCTTGTCCATCCCCCAGAGGTTTTCAACAGGGGAGGTCATGGGATATTTCCTTTATAACCTAAAAAATAAAAAAATCATGGCAAACAGATGTCCAAAATGTGGCAGGCTCCAATGTCCCCCAAGGGAAGTGTGTGCAATATGCAGGGTAGAGGCAGATGAATGGGTAGAAGTTGGTCCAAATGGAATACTTACTGTTGCAGATATTGTGTACTATGCATCACCTGATCCCCTAACTGGAGAGATCAGAAAGACGCCATATATAACAGCCTATATCTTACTAGATGGATGTAGTGACCCTGACACCTTTTGGCATGAAATAGATCCAGATACTCCACATGAAAAACTAAAAAAAGGAGCTTTAGTTAGACCTGTTTGGAATGAAAAAAGGATTGGAGCTATAACTGATATAAAATATTTTGAGGTAATTGAAGGTTAAATTTTAAAACAAATCAGGAGTCAAAAATGTCAAGACATAGCTTTATTGTACATGGAAAACTTGCCCTTCCATATCAATATTTTGCTGGATCTCTTGGGTCAAAGTTTATAAGGGCTTTAAGGGATGAAAAAAGGATTTTTGGGACAAAATGCAGTAAATGTAATACTGTATATGTGCCCCCAAGGAGCCTATGTGATAGATGTTTTTTGGATATAAGAGATAATATACAAGATGTATCAAATGAGGGAACAGTGATTACATATACAGTTGTAAATCACTATGAAGACCATTATCCATGTAAACCTCCTTTTATACTTGGACTCATAAAATTAGATGGCGCTACAACTCCAATGGTGCATATAATAAAAGATGTACCAATAGATAAGATGAGGTCAAATGTGAGGGTTAGGGCAGTATTTTCTAAATATCCTCAAAACACTATACTCAATATCTCTCATTTTGAGCCTATAGATTACTCTGTATTTGAGAGGGGTTATACCTATGAAGAACTGGAAATAGGTATGAGTGCATCTTTTACAAAGACAATAACAGAGACTGATGTTTACCTTTTTGCAGGCATTTCAGGGGATTTCAATCCAATGCATGTAAATGAAGAATATGCAAAACATGCTATATTTGGCAAAAGGGTTGCCCATGGTGCAGTGCCACAAAGTTTAATTGCCCCGGTTTTGGGCACAAAATTACCTGGACTTGGTACAGTGGCAATTGAGATAAATACTAGATTCAAAAGACCAACTTACTTTGGAGATACAATAACTGCCATTGCAACTGTAAAGGAAAAGATTGAAGACAAAAAATGGGTGAAAATGGATTTAAGATTTATAAATCAAAGGGGGGAGATCATAGCTAAAGGAGAGGCAGTAGTTATGCCTCCAAAGGGCTGATAATTTTGTTGTGTCTTATAATTTAAGGAGGGGGAGATTATGGTGATGGAGCCTAGATTTAGAAAAGGTAAGGATTTTTTTGATGAAAAGTTTTATGAAACCTATAAAAAAATTGAATATCCAGATGAGTGGTTAGACGAGGCAATAAAATACGCTCCAGGTGATGCATATGTTATAACCCATCCATCTTGGCTTCACGAGGACATACCCAAGATCCCTAATTGTTCAATATATGACCTTTTTAAACTGTCTGCACAAAAAAAGCCAGATGATATTGCTGTGATATTTTTGGATAGATCAATAACTTATTCAAAATTAGATGAGCTTATATCAAGATATGCGAGTTTGCTTTTAGAACTAGGTATTAAAAAAGGTGATGTAGTGGCCACAATGCTTCCAAATTCTATTCAGCAGATTATTGCCTTTTATGGTGTTACAAAAATTGGGGCAATTCATACCCCTATTAATGTTATGTATAAAACAGATGAAATAGCCTATCAAATAAAGGATTCTGGAGCAAAATT
>JALWFY010000082.1 GCA_027013815.1 Desulfohalobiaceae bacterium
TAGAAAACTAACCCCTGCATTATACAATGATTTGGGTAGTCCTATCCTCAATGCCATATTTCTATAATGCATAATGGATTTTTCTATGTCTTGGAGATTCAAAATAAAACCATAGGTCAAGGCCATTAATACCCTAATATTATTTCCTGAAACCCCATCCATGATCCTTAGCCAATCTTTCTTTTCCCTGACAAGGTCAAGTTCTTCAAACCAGTAGGAAATACTGTTTGTATTAAGTAAAAGGGAAAAAAATTTTGAGGGTCTTGAGGAGCCAGTTGCCTTAATTAATTCCTGACAAACCCTTTCCTTTGAGATCCTTCTCATAAGCCTGCTATCTGATCCTACCCTTTTCATTATGGAAATAAGTTCAGGGTCAATGGAAAAATCTGGAAACTGTGCATAAAACCTAGCAGCCCTATGGACCCTTAAGGGATCCTTTATAAAATTTTCTAGGGATATTGGCCTAATTATTTTATTTTTTAAATCCGAGAGCGCCATTGGATGGGAAAACAGATTGCCATCATTGTCCTTTGCCATTGCATTTATAGTAAGGTCCCTGGACATGAGGTCTTCATGGATATTTTTACACCCTGAAATAGTGTATTCATCTCTTCCAACTAGATATACTGGTATCTTTTTCCCAACCTTTATTGCCCTGGGAAACCTTTTAAAAAATTCCCTTTCTGTACAACCAAATACCACATAGTCTCTGTCTTTAGAAACCCTACCCAAGAGCTCATCCCTAACACAACCACCAACTAGATATATCCTCATGTGTTTATCCACTCTTATTTCTATATGCTTTTATTCTCAAAAACGATAAAAAATCTACGTTTTTTCTAAATCCTAAGTCATTGTATATAATGGCTAAGGGCTAAAGGCTAAGGGCTAATGGCTATTTGTTAAATTTTGAATTTTGAATTAAAATAAGGAACAAAATCTCTTTTAAAAATTAATCCAAAATCCAAAATTCAACATCCAAAATCATATTGGAGCCCTTTAACCTTTTGCCTTTCGCCGTGTTTCATATTAACCTGCAGTTTCCAGAAGGTTAGTTTATTATATCTTTAATCACCTAGTCATTTAATCTAAGTTATACAAGGAGACAATGCAATATGAAACAGACCATAAAATGCCCAAGATGTGGTGAAAAAATAAAGGTATATAAAAATCCTATACCCACTGTTGACGTTATTTTATATAATGAAAAAAAGGAAGTGCTACTTATTAAAAGGAAAAATCCTCCATATGGATGGGCCATCCCAGGGGGATTTGTGGATATTGGTGAGAGCTTAGAAAAAGCGGCCCAAAGGGAGATACAAGAAGAAGTAGGCCTAAGGATTAGTGTCAAAATAGTCTTTGGTGTATATTCTTCCCCAAACAGGGACCCAAGGCAACACACCATCACAACTGTTTTTGCCTGTAAATTACCAGAGAATCAAACCCCTGTTGCTGGGGACGATGCAAAAGAGTTTAAATTATTTCCCCTAAATAATCTCCCCAAAATGGCCTTTGATCACAGGGAAATACTCACAGACTTTTTAGATAGATTTGACCACTTAAAACAAAACACCACCACACCTGGCAGGAGCATATTCATATGAGTCAAAAAAATATTCCATGTGGTGTTTGTCTTGATATAGGGGGGACCAATATAAGAGGAACCTGGGTTAATACAAAGGGAGATCATGGGGAGTTGTTTACTTTAAAAAGGCCTAAACTACTCCCACACATCAAAGAATCCCTTATTTATTTGATAAACAAAATATATCTATCATGCCCAAATAGACCTGAAGTAATAGGGATTGCCAGTGCAGGCCCCTTGGATCACAAAAAAAAGACCTACCTCAAGACCGCAAATATGACTGAGCTTGACTTTTTCCCAATAGGAAAATTCCTGGAAGATAAATTTTCCTTACCAGTATTTCTAGAAAACGATGCCCAAGCATCTGCACTTGGGGAAGCAATGTTTGGCCCTTTTAAAGAAAAGCAAGACAGTATTACTTTGACCCTTGGTACAGGGCTTGGCACTGGAGTGATTATTAATAAAAAGATATGGAGAGCTTCCCATGTTACAGGGCCAGAGCTTGGACATATCTATCTTGGAGGGAACTTGAGGTGCGGATGTGGTCAAATAGGATGCGCTGAGACCTTACTCAACAAAAATGCATTGCTTAAATTATCAAAAGAATATGGCGTAAATCTAAAAGACCCTAAAGAACTCTATGAGATTGCAATTAAAGATATAGACCCAGTTAAAGAAATACTAAGAGAATATGGCACAAGACTAGGGCTATTTATATCTCAACTCCAAGTAATCTTTGGCATTAAAAATATTTGTATAAGTGGTGGAATGAGTCCCCTGGCCAGGCTTTGTGATGATTTTATAAAAAATACCATTAAAACAAATCTAGTTAAGAGGAAATGGTGGCAACCAGAGGAAATAGTCTATAGCAGGGAACCAAATTTAAGTGCCCTATATGGTATGATGGCCAAATATATGGAGCACGCCTACCTAACTCGAATATAAACATATTAAACTAAAGTTCCGAAAACTGTAGGTTAATATAAGAGGTGGCAAAAGGCCAAAGGCGAAAGACTGAAGATATATGGGGCAAGAGGAAAATTCTTTCCCTTAGCCCTTCGCCCTTAGCCTTTAGCCTAATGTAAACAATAACTTAGGATTCAGAAAAAAACGTAAATTTTTTTCACGTTTTTGAGATAAAAAGCTTAATTGCATAAATATATATATCAAACTGAAGTTCCGAAAATTGCAGCTTAATATGAAAGCTGGCAAAAGAGTAAAGGCAAAAGGCTAAAGGGCTCCAATATGATTTTGGATGTTGAATTTTGGATTTTTGATTAATTTTTAAAAGAGATTTTGTTCCTTATTTTAATTCAAAATTCAAAATTTATAATTCAAAATTTAACAAATAGCCCTTAGCCTAAATATTTTTAATTCTACATCCTCCATTTTAAATTCTAAATTGGCATAACCATTTAAAATACAATTTTACATCTTGATATTTATAGTATGTTTATTAAGCTTGCACAAAAATTTCACAAAACAGGAGGTATTGTTATGAAAAATGAAGCAGATGTGGTAATAGTATCTGCATGTAGGACTGCTATTGGAAAATTTGGAGGAATATTCAAAGACTTTAGGGCATCTCAACTTGCAAGCCATGTATTAAATGAAGTGGTAAACAGGGTAAATTTAGAAAAATCTCTGGTAGATGATATTATCCTAGCTGATTGCATACAACACCCAGCTGAGGCAAACACAGCACGTACTGCTGCCTTACTGGCCGGTTTTCCAGTTGAGGTCCCTGCATGTACCATTCAAAGGCAATGTTCATCTGCCATGCAGGCCGTTGAGCTAGGCTATCTAAAGATAAAGAACAATGACGCTGATATTATTATTGCAGGTGGTGTGGAGTCAATGTCCAGTGCATATTATTATGTTGATGGTGCAAGATGGGGCATGAGGCTAAGGCATGGTGAATTTACTGATGCCATGTGGGAACTTCTACATTCTGGGAGCAGGTTACTTGGGGATCCAATAATAATGGGACAGACTGCTGAAAACCTGGCTCAGATGTATAATATCTCCAGGGAAGAGCAGGATGAGGTTGCCTTACGAAGCCATAATAATGCTGAAAAGGCCATAAAAGAAAATAAGTTCAAAGATGAAATAACCCCTATCACTATAGAAAAAAAGGGGAAAAAACTGGTACTAGATACAGACGAACATGTAAGGTTTGGTATTACCTTAGACGATTTAAAGAAATTAAAACCAGTATTTAAAAAGGACGGGACTGTGACAGCTGGAAACTCCTCTGGTCTCAATGATGGTGCAGCAGCAATCCTACTTATGAGCAGGAAAAAGGCCAAGGAACTTGGTCTCAAACCTCTGGCAAAAATAATTGGTTTTGCTGTAGCAGGGGTCGATCCCAAAATAATGGGATATGGACCTGTACCAGCAACAAAAAAACTATTAAAAAAGACCAAGCTGGACCTTGATCAGATAGGGCTTATTGAACTAAACGAGGCATTTGCAGCCCAATATCTTGCATGCGAAAAAAAACTGGGCATAAACAGGGAAATAACTAATGTAAATGGAAGTGGTATAGGGCTTGGACACCCTGTGGGTTGTACAGGAGCCCGGATAATAGTATCCCTTATGTATGAGATGAAAAAAAGGGATGTAGAACTTGGACTTGCGACCCTGTGTGTTGGCGGTGGTATGGGAATGGCCACTATTATTGAAAACGAAGATTAAGCTCTAAAAATGCAGGATATGGCACAACTTGTGGCCATATCCTGCTATTACCTTTAAAATAATAAAAGCGCCAATATAAATATTGGGATACCCAAAAACATAAGGGTCATACAATATCCCATTATATCCCTTGCCCTTACACCACAAATACCAAGAAGGGGCAAGGCCCAAAATGGCTGAAATAGATTAGTCCACTGGTCCCCATAGGCCAAAGCCATCACTGTTTTTGGGATAGAAAAATGAAGGGCCTGTGCTGCCTTTACAATTACAGGACCTTGAACAGCCCATTGTCCACCGCCAGATGGAACAAATAGGTTTACAATGGCTGCACTTATAAAAGTAAACACAGGATAGGTGGTGGTATTAGATACTGCAACAAACCAACCTGCCATTACTCCCACTAGTCCTGAAAACTTCATCATACCCATTATTCCAGCATAAAATGGGAACTGCAAGATTATACCAGCACATCCCCTAACACCTTCACTCACAGCCCTTACATAACGAATAGGCCTTTTATGCAACAAAATGCCCACCATCAAGAAGGTAAAATTTACAATATTTAAGTTTAAACTAAATCCCTTTGTGGCAAAATAATAAATTATGTAAATCAATCCAGCAATTCCAATGACCATTGAAAGGATTACACTGTTTTCTAACCTATCTGCAAATGTCCAATTTTCTTTTCGCTCTCCTTTATCTTCTCCTATCTTACACAACTCAGGATCTATGGTAACTACCTTTTCTCCTTCCTTTGGTGCCATGAAAAAAAACACTAATGGAATTAAGATAAGGAGTACAATAATTAGTACAATATTTAAGGTACTTCCAAGGGTTTGGGACACAGGTATTATTCCAATCTCCTTTTGCAAAAAATGACCAGGGGTTGCCACTAAAAGGGGAGCAGAGCCAGATAGACCCTGATGCCATATGGCTAATCCTGTATACCCTGCTGCTACTAGTAGGGGATAATGGAATTTCCTATTATTCAAATATCCCTGTCTCCCCACCTCTAAAGCAAAAATCGCACCCACGATCAAACCTAGTCCCCAATTGATCAGTCCAGCAATACAAGCAACCAATGCAACTAAACAAGCAGCAGCAGCTGTGCTCTTTGGGATAGAGGCAAGCCATTTTAAAAATTTTTGAATCAGAGGAGTGGTTGCAAGTGCATAGCCTGTAACTAGGATAACACACATCTGCATACCAAATTTTAACAGGACCCAAAAACCCTTATACCAATATTGGATCATTTGAAATGGAGAAGTATTGGTAAGCAAGATTCCAAGAAGATAAGTGAGGATAGTAAGTAAAATAGCAAAGATCATTGGGTCAGGCATGTACTTCTGTGCCCAATTACAAAAATAATTACCCATTCTCTCTAACATCTCTCTCCCCTCCATAGGTTTATGTTAAAAAATCTATCAAGACCCTATTCACCTCCTTTGGTTTTTCTAACATAACCATGTGCCCAGCATCCTTTATAATCTCCACCTTTGCCCCCAAGACATCCCCAAAAAACCGAGCATATTTTGGAGGAGTAAGTACATCCTTGTTGCCTACAATACAGAGCATAGGCACATTTATTTCTATCTCTTTATTTTTATATTTTTCAAGTAAATCAAATTTATCACATGCATTAAAATCCCTAAAACATATTTCACTGCCACAATCTAATATATCATCCAAAATTTCTTTTATTACTTCCTTTTCATTAAATCCTTTATAAAACAAAAAATCTATTGATTTATGGGCAGTACTCAAAAAGTTATTCTTAAATCCCCATAATATCTCAGGAAGTACCCTAAGCCTGGCCCCACTACCAACTAATACTATGCCCTTAACACAGTCCCTAGACAACAGATATGTCATTTGTGCAACCGCTCCACCAAGTGAATGGCCTATCACATAACCTTTGCCAATCTTTGTCTTAATAAAATCCACAACATGTTTTGCATAATCTTCTACACTGGAAATATTCTCATCATCAGGAGAACCGCCGTGTCCTGGGAGATCTATACCATATCCTCCTACTTCTGAAATCTGATGGATCCATATGTTCTTAGAACATCCTGACCCATGTATATATACATAAGGGGCCTCTTTTTTTACCAAATAACTAAGTGTCATAGATCCTTCCTTAACATTGTGTTATTTATCATACCTAAGTACTCTCTTCCCTGGTCTGTCTATAAATTGGATATGTCTAAATCTACCCTTTTTCTTTGCCTCTATAAATTCCTCCTCTCCCCTCTTTATACACTTATCACATGCACCCACTGGGACTTCTATGCCCAAACAGTCCTTAACCCTGCTTGAGCTACTGTAAATCTTTATAACCCCCCTACAATTATCACAATCTAAAACAAACTCCCTCTGTCTCTCAATAATATATGAGGTATCATAAAATATCTCTTTACTCCTAACTATCCAATCCCCGTCCCTATCAAGTGCTATTTCCAATGGTGGGGTGGAAAAATAACTACCAACACATTTCTCACATGTCCTTTTTATATAATCCATGGTGCGTTTATCCATACGAAATTCATCAGGATCATAGTTTGGCTCTTTTACGTAAGAATAATCTAGTCCTGCAAGAGACAAAACAATACCTAGATTCACATAGGGCAGGGCCCCTTGGATTGAATATCCACCTTCAAGTACCACCAGATCAGGGTCTAGTATCTCGCTTAAGCGGGCATATCCACTAGCTGAAAAATCCATATTAGTAATAGGATCAGTAAAATGATTGTCTTGACCTGCAGAATTTACAACTATCTCAGGTTGAAAATCATCCAATATAGGACGGACCACATTCTCCATGGCATATAAAAAACCTTCATCACTTGTGTGTGGGGGCAATGGGATATTTATTGTCTTTCCCCTTGCCTTGGGTCCCCCCATCTCACCTGTGAATCCAGTACCAGGATATAGGGTCCTCCCATCTTGATGTATTGAAATGTACAGCACATCAGGGTCATGCCAATATATATCTTGGGTACCATCTCCATGGTGACAATCAGTGTCCACTATAGCCACCTTCCTTATACCATATCTTTCCCTGAGATATTCCACCATTATGGCCTCAATATTGATATTACAAAACCCCCTTCCACCGTGTACCACCTTCATAGAATGGTGACCTGGAGGACGTACTAATGCAAAGGCCTTTTGTTTTTCCTTTTCCATAATTAGTCTAGCGGCCTTAATAGTGCCTCCTGCAGATATTAGATGAGAATCAGTTATATTTGACTCCACATCTGGAAAACAAAAGTGTACCCTCTCCACGTCCTTGATTCCAGCAACATCTGGTTTATATTCCCTGATACCAGGGATATCAAAGACCCCTTCTTCCTTTAATTGATCCATTGTATATAATAATCTCTCCTGTCTCTCTGGATGGGTTGGGAAAATAGCCCAATCAAAGGCAGGAAAAAACACAACCCCTATTTTATTTTTTACCCTTTGCATATACACCTCACTGAATTTTTATAATCTTTACATATACCAGGCTTTACCTGACACTTGACTCGTATATCTTGGCCTACTGTAAACACGTCCTTTACCATATTCATTGAACTTTCCTCTATTACTTCTATCTCATCTGGTTCAATATCCCAACCAAATTCCTTGGTTATATAATCTATCATCTTATTAATCAGGTCCTCTCTTGCCTGTTTTAGATTATAAGAGCCAGGTATAGTCTCCTTTATCTCAAATACAGGTATGGTCTTTATCTTTTTCTCAGTATCAGCAAAGAGTTCTGCCTGTGTAGTAGGCCTAGATAGGGCTGCACCAACTGCATTTGCAACCCCATAAAAATCTGGGACAATAACTGGAAGTCCAAATTCCTCTTCAATATAACTGGCAAGGATCTTAGCAGGACCTCCCATTAAATATATTTTTTTAGGCTCTATCCTCCTATATTGCAATAATTCATGTATGGTGTATATGGGCCTCTCATTTATTTCATCTAAAAAACTCATGACCTCTTGTTTTAAAGTGGCACACCCCTGTTTAATCACCTTTAAGGCCACCTCTTCCAATGGACAATTAAGTCCCTGACCAATCTCCATTATTGCCCTGTTGGATGCATCTGTATCACCATAACCCTCTTTTGAAATACAATTTAAGGCATCTAAAAACGCAGGTACTTTCCCCCCTTTCGCTACACATGGTCCCAATCTCTTAGGGCCCACTTCCAATATATTGTTTTCCACACTTACTGCAGAATCCCCACCTAGTCCAATGGATTTTACCTTCATGGCCCTAACCAAGGTAGGTCTATGTCTTAGTTGGACATTTTCTGGTTCAATTAAAGGAACACCAGAGGCAAATACCCCAATATCCGTTGTAGTTCCTCCAACATCCAAAACAATGGCGTCTTCTTGTATTTCACACAGGGAAACTATCCCCATAACACTAGCTGCTGGGCCAGAGAATATACTCTCCACTGGTATCCATCTCGCCCTGTTCATTGGCATGGTTCCACCATCTGCCTTTAAGATATTTATCTGAGGAGTTAAGTTAAATTCCTTTAAACAACCCTCCACTGATTTTAAAAAATTGTTAAAAATAGGCCACACTGCACTATTATAATATGCAGTGGCAATCCTCCTTGGGAAATTTAACTGACCAGACAAGGTGTGTCCCATGGTTACAAATCTAGCCTTGCCATTTAGTAGGTCAGCAATCTTTTGTTCATGCACTGGATTTCTAGGGGAAAACTTTCCAATCACAGCAAATACTTTGATTCCATCTTTTAAAAACCTAGACACCACACCATCAACATAATCCATGTCAATTGGAGCGATCTCTGTTCCCCTATGGTCAAGTCCACCTGGTATTACTTCATAAAAATCCCCAATCTTAAATGACCAAGGATCTATCCCTGGTCCTGCACTGACCAACACACCAACTGGTTCAAGTGCATCCTGGACAATGGCATTTGTGCACAATGTAGTACTCAAATTAAAACGCCTAATATTGACCTGTTTTTCCTGACTCAATATCTCCTTTATGGCCATCCTAATGGACCCTAAGAGATCTTGAGGATCTGTGGGGATCTTTGTCCATGCCTTGATCCCACTCTGTCTATCTATGAGTACTGCATCAGTATGAGTCCCCCCAACATCTATTCCAAACAGCATAACCCCCCTCTCTATTGTTTTTAGTTTTTATTTATAAAATTCAAATATACTCTCCACTATATAATCCAATATCTCATCTTTTAAATAAGGATGCATTGGCAGGGCAAGGATCTCTTTGGAAACCTGTTCGCTTACCCCCATATCTCCCTCTTTGTATCCCAGGTAGGAAAAGGCCCTTTGCAAATGTAATGGAGTCTTATAATATATATTTGTTGGTATTTTTCTCCCTTTTAAAAATTCAATCAACTCATCCCTCTCCTCTACCAAGATACAGTACTGGGCCCAAGCAGACAAAATATGTTCGGGTACATTGGGTAGTTTTATATTGGGAATTGAGTCCAGTCTTGCACTATATTTTTGTGCAACCTCTTGTCTCTTATTTATTTCTTCATCAAATATATCTAATTTTGCAAGTAATACTGCAGCCTGAATAGTATCCATTCGTCCATTTATCCCAAGCCTAATATTCTCATATTTATCCCTTCCCTCACCGTGGACCCTAATGGACCTCATTATATCCGCCAGTTCCTCTGAGTCAGTAAAAATAGCACCGCCATCACCATATGCCCCCAAGGGCTTAGCTGGAAAAAAAGAAGTACAACCAATATGGGCTAGTGAACACGCCATTTTACCGAAATATTTTCCTCCAAATGATTGGGCCCCATCTTCTATAACAAATAAATGATTTTCCAGGGCAATATTATTTATTTCCCTATATTCAGCACATATCCCAAAAAGATCCACTCCAATAATTCCCTTTAGGTTGAATTCTTTGTGCAGGATTATTTCTGGAATAGGATATATACTATTATCCCTATTTTTAACTGCTTGTATGGCCCTTTTTAATCCATCTGGATTAATATTATATGTTTTGGGATCAATATCCACAAAAACAGGTATTGCGCCAGTGAGTGCTATAACCTCTGCAGTTGCCATAAAGGTAAAAGGAGATGTAAAAACCACATCTGTTTCATGTACATCTAAAGCCATGAGGGACATCAAAAGTGCATCTGTTCCTGATGAACAGGACACACAGTATGAGGTACCAACATAGGCTGCCAAACGATCTTCAAGTTCATTGACCTCTGGACCTAATATAAACCTTCCATGTGATAGAACTCTATCTATATTTTTCAATACATCCTTTGCTATTCTTTTATACTGGGCATTAAGATCAATAAATGGTATCTCCATCATGACTCCTTATATAACACAAATTTTCATTTTTTAATTTATTTTTTATGATATTTAGGGTTATCTTCTTAAAATTCCATTTCAGGGCATTTTTATTAAGAATAAGATTTTTATTAAAAAGGAGCAAGCCCTAAAGTAGAACTCTGTTCCATTTCTTGTTGGCCTTCCAGCCCAACTTCAATAAGAAATAAAATCCTTATATAATAGGCATAATCCCTTAGAGGGGAGCAAAGCTTCACTCTATAGTCAAGAAAATTATTTTGTATAAATCAATAACAAGAGCTTAGGCCTCTCATACTCTAACATCAAATTTATTATCGTAGTTATATATTTTTAGTTCTTTATCTATTAAGCTTGTAATCTATTTAAAATTTGCATAAAATTTTACTTGCCAATATTGCTATTAAACCTTTATACAGGGCAAATATAAAATCAAAAAAATAATCATATATTCTATCTAGATCAAATATGAAAAAAGATCCCTTAGACCATATCCTGGTAGAATTAAAAGACAAAGAGTGGGTCTCTGGAGAAGAGATTGCAAAGAGCCTTAACATATCCAGGACATGGATCTGGAACCATATAAATAAATTAAAAAAAATGGGATTTAACATATCCTCTTCAGCAAAAAAAGGCTATAGACTAATTGATATACCAGATGTGTTGATCCCCTCATTAATTAAATCCTATTTACAAACCCAATTATTGGGAAATAATATCCATTTTTTTGAACAAATAGATTCCACCCAAAACAAGGCCAGGGAACTTGCAGAACAAGGTGCATTAGAAGGCACAGTAGTAGTATGTGAATCACAGACAAAAGGCAGGGGAAGACGGGGAAGGAATTGGATACATATTCCCTATAAATCCATTGCATTTTCTATTATCCTCAGACCTCCCCTAATACCCTCTCAGGTTATGCAACTTCCTCTAATGGCTGGCGTGGCATTGGCTGATACAATAAGGGGAGTCTTTAAATTAAATTGTTCCTTAAAATGGCCAAATGACCTCTTGATTAAAGACAAAAAACTAGCTGGTATCCTTGCTGAGATCTCAGGAGATTCTGAAGAGATCAATTATATAATTTTAGGCATAGGAATAAATGTAAATAGCAGCCCCCAAGACATTCCTAATGACATTAAAGATATTGCAACATCCATATTTATTGAAACCCAAAATAATTACCTAAGGGCAGAATTAATTGCACATATATTAAAAAAACTAGAATATTGGTATAATTTATATATTAAAGAGGGTTTTTTGCCAATAAAGAAAAAATGGATGGAAATGAATGCAACAATAGGAAGAGATGTAATAATATTTTTAAAAGACAAAAAAATAAATGGGAAGGCAACAGAAATAGATAATGTTGGAAATTTAGTAATTTTAGATGAATCTGGATTCAGGCAAAAGGTCTTTTATGGTGATGTAAGTTTGAGAAACAAAGAGTAAATTAAAGGAGAATATAACTATGCACTACTTTAATTTAAGGGATAATAGATTATTTGCAGAAGAAGTTGAAGTAGAAAAAATAGTAGAAAAATATGGCACACCTATATATATTTATTCATCTCGCACATTGAAAAGACATTTCCATGCCTTTGATTCTGCTTTTTATAGTATCCCACACATCACATGTTTCTCAGTAAAATGCAATTCCAATTTACATGTCTTAAAGACCTTGAAAGAAGAAGGTGCAGGCTCAGACATAGTCTCAGGTGGAGAGTTATTTAAGGCACTCAAGGCTGGGATTGATCCTAAAAAAATAGTATTTTCTGGAGTTGGTAAACAGGATCATGAAATAAGAGAAGCCCTATATGCAGACATTTTGATGTTTAATGTAGAATCAATGCAAGAGTTGGAAAAGATAAACCAAATTGCCATTTCCTTAAATAAAAAGGCCAGGATCAGTTTTAGAATAAACCCAGATGTGGATCCCAAAACACATCCATATATCTCCACTGGACTTAAACAAAATAAATTTGGGATAGACATAAACGATGCCATATATGCATACAGGACAGCAAAAGAATTAAAGGGGATAGAGCCAGTTGGGATAGATTGTCATATTGGATCACAATTAACAGAAATATCACCATTTTTAGAGGCTTTGGACAAATTAAAATACCTATATACTGAGTTAAAAGAATTAGGTATTAATATCCAATACCTAGACCTTGGAGGGGGGCTAGGCATTACATATAAAGAAGAAGAACCTCCCCATCCCAAAGAATTTGGTGAAGCACTCTCAAAGTCACTTGCTGGATATCCCTTGACCCTTATTCTAGAGCCAGGAAGGGTTATAGCTGGAAATGCAGGGATCCTTGTCACAAAGGTTATTTACACAAAAAATACCAGTGAGAAAAACTTTCTCATAGTAGATGCAGGAATGAACGACCTAATAAGGCCCTCTTTTTATGGTTCATATCACCGAATAGCCGAGGTCAAACCCAGTGGAAGGCCTATTAAAAAATATGATGTAGTAGGTCCCATTTGTGAAAGTGGTGATTTTCTAGCAAAAGACAGAGAACTCCCTGAGGTATTTGCAGGAGAGATCTTATGTATATTCTCTACAGGGGCATATGGCTTTGTGATGTCTTCCCAATACAACTCTAGACCAAGGGCAGCAGAAGTAATGGTCCAAGGGGATGAGTTCTTTTTGATCAGACAAAGAGAGACTTACCGTGACCTGGTTTATTTAGAGGAAAATGTGTAGTATTGACCTAGCAGGAAAATATTTAATATAAAAAACAGATAAGAAAAAAATCTATATTACCTGAGGTAGTTAATCTAATTCATGTTGATTGATTCTAGTAAAAAAACTTTGAATGAATAATATAAAAAATTTTATATATTGAATTTTGACAAACTATTTGAGGACAATTTTGTTTAAATAGTCATTCTTTGCAATATACTCCCAAAAACATTATTCAACCTTGTAGACGCAAGATTAATTCCAAATGAAAGGATATATATAAATAAAAAGTATATTATAAACCAAAGTGATAATGGTTTTCTAAATAAGAAAAAATCGTAATATACCATAAAAGGCATATGAATTAAAAATATTTCAAATGAATATTTTCCCAAAACAATTAGAAATTTAGATCTAATGACAGAATTATCTAACAAAAAAGTTGTTATTGTAAGTAAGATAATCATTGAAATTGGTTGTAACGTAGTAATAAATTGATGATATATCCAGAATGATAAGATATGCTTAATACTATATATACCAATTTCCTTATAATATTGACAGAATAAAATCATTACCAAAAATATAGATAAAAGTTTTGAGGAACAAATTCTTTTCAAAATATTTTTGATATTCTTCCTATATATCCCTATAGCAACAGATAAAGGAAATACACTCGAATATTGCATCCAAATAAAAAATTTATTAAAAATATTTACGTATGCAATAATCAGAAAACATAAATATGAACAAACCAATATAATAAATGGTTTCAAATTGTTATTTAAATTAATGCGAGAAACAAAGAAGAAAAACAAATACAACACAAATATATATGTAACAAACCAAGCTGGACCATCTGGAGGAGTTGGCCTTAATATACAAAAAACGCTTAACAATATATGTTTGAACGAGTACGATTTATGTAATAAAATAAAGTCCAACAAATAAAATATAGTAAGACCCAACCATGTTGGAATAAGGAGCCTTCTTATCCTTTTCAAAATAAATGATGAACTTAAACTATCCAGTCCATAAGTCTTAACCAGTGCAATTCCTGAAATATACAAAAATATTATAACTGCCCATCTACCTGCCCATTCAAAAAATTGATATCCATCAATACACTTGATGCATAAGTGTCCAAAAATTAATAAAAGTATAGCTATACCTCTTAGAGTATCTCCTGTATCGCGAGAAAGGAAATCATTTTTATTATATTCTTCTTTTTTCTGAAGGGTCGCAACAACAATAAATAATAGAATAGCAAAAATATACAACAACTGCTGACGGAAATATTCTTGATTGATTTGATTTAATCCTTTAAAATGGGTAACAAATATTTGCTGCATAATAAATTTTTTTAATTTTTTATGTGTTAGAACTAACTTGACACTATAGACATAAAAACTCACCTAACGATAATTAACTATTGTAATAAATGGTTATTCCCTGTGTGTCAGGCTAGATGTCGCCTCAAGGTGTTTAGATTAGACGACTACCTTAATCTTCGTGTAGCTAAAAAATAAAAAAGACCCATCAAAAAGGCCTCTTAGTGTTTGTATAATGTGAAATCTCTATCTATCCACAATATATAAAAAACTCTTCCCACTCGATATCCCACCATTGGAGCTTTGCCTATACATCTAAAAGATAAATAATCCCGCCTGGCATCTGCTTCTGGATGTAATTTTGCACGAATCTGTTTCGCAGGAATTTTTTCAAAACCCACTTGATGTCTGCCCGAACTCTGAATTTCTGCCCACGTTAGTTGACTAAGTTGAACAATTTTTTCAATAAACCTGCTTTTTTCATCAGAACTACATTTAGAAAGGCCATATCTGGCATCATGATTTAAAAATTCAAATGAAAATAAAGGTTTCTCTAATTGTGAAGACCTGTTGCCAACCTCATGTAACTTAAGTCTTTTGCCTTTATTTCGCTTAGGTTGCTTAATTCCCATTATCGACAAGCAGAGTTTTGAAATATTCCCTCATGTCAGCTTGATTAATAACACCATCTTTCTTATATGCATTTTGCCAGGGAGCTTCTTCATGCGTCATATTGCGAAGTTTCCATGCAGAAAATTGTCCATACACGGACCATACTTCATTAAGCAGTTCCCTGACCTGACTGTCGTATTTGGAAAAATCAATCTCTCTTGGTTTTTCAATAGCCCCTGAGCCATAGGTTTTAAAACGATGATAAAGTTCCGGCACTACCGGCCCATGATCCCACGCCTCAATTTTTTCCTTAAAAAGAGGCTCGTCAAACATGGCCAGATGAAATCCCTGAGCATAATAAACCAGCTTTTGGAGTTTCATATTTGAAATGGTATCTCCCGCATCTTCATCAACCAACGCCAAAAAATAATCAGCTACATCATGGCAGGTTAGCATATTATTTACCTCACTTTTTTACAAAAAATTGATCTCGTTCATTTCTTTGAAACGATATCTATCCTGACCTAGGGAGTTTTTGTTATTTACAAATTAAATCATATAGTTACAATGTTATCATTATTTATCCATGAATGTCCCATTTGTTCGCTTTATAAGCCCTTTTTTAGAATTCTTAATTGTTCTCTCCCCTGTTACCACATTTTTTACTTTTTTTATCTTTGACTGGATAGAAATATTCTGTAGGGCCTATAAAGCTACCTAAGAGATTACCTTGAACTTAGGCAAAAAGGTATTACCACAACTCTTCCATACCACTTCAACCTTTTTGTCTATTTTAATTTCATTTAAAGGAGTATCTACAATATTACTAACCAATTTTGGACCTTCATCAAGTTCTATTATGGCAACGGTATATGGTACTTTATCTTTAAAGGCTTTATGAAAAGCTACTCTAAAAATTGTAAATGTATATATACTGCCATAACCTTTTAATTCTATTAGTTCAAAATTGTTATTGTAACACCTAGGACAGAACAATGAATTTGGCCATATTATATGGGCACAATTTTTACATTTTTGGAATATAAGTTTTTTCTCTTTACATCCATTGTAAAAAATCTCAGTATCAAATGTTGAAACAGGAAATAATTCCATAACCTAGCCTTTAGAGTTTTCTTAAAATAATAGTTGAATGACTTTGAAGAACTCCTCCATTATCGCAGCAAAGTATTATTTCAGGCTCTTTTGTCGAGGTCTTTTCCCCTAACTGTCTATCCCCACATCTCCCCATTAGCTGCATCACTCCTTCAGTAACAGGGGTAAGCCCCATAAAATAAGCTTCTGATAATAACCCTCCAGAAGTGTTTACAGGTAAAACCCCTCCAGGGGCTGTGGCGCCATTTTTGAAAAAATCAACCCCTTCTCCAGGTTTAAAAAAACCATAGTCCTGCATTGTAATTTCAACAGTATAAGTGAAACAATCGTAAATTTCACAACCATCTATTGCGTCCAATGATATATCAGCCATTTTAAATGCCATTTCCCCTGATTGTTTGGCTCCAGTATTTTTAGCAAGATAATTTGCCTGATGAACATCAACAGAAGGATTTGCTTCTCCTAATCCCATAATGGTTACCACAGGATTCTTTAAATCCCTTGCCCTTTCCACTGTTGTGACAATACATGCCCTGCCTCCATCACTGATTAAGGCTGCATCATATTTTCTAAATGGATCCGCAATTAAAGGTGCGTTAATATAGTCTTCCTCTGTTAATGTCTCATTAAAGTATTGTGCTATAGGATTGAGGTTTGCCCATTTCCTCTGATTTATTGCTATATGTTTCCATGTCTCAGGACCTGTGGAGAATTCAAACATTGCTCTCTGGGCAGCCATTGCATAATCTCCAACAAAGCCAAATTCGCCATATGCTGCATTATCATTGAAAGGTTCTCCATGAGTGGCTTCTTCTATAAACATCCTCCTGCCTGATGCAGCATTGTCAGCGTAGATTATAAGAATATTCTTGCAAAAATTGGCTTCAAGTAGAGATACTGCTTGAATAAACTGATTCCTCTGACAAAATGACTCCTGACTTAGCACAGTAGGTTTTATACCAAGATGTTGTGCAACAAGGTAGGGAGTAGCTACTGGCTCGTTAAGCAAAGGATTGAACTGTCTGTAACAAATCAGACCGTCAATATCCTCTTTACTTAATCCTGCATCTTTAATTGCATTAATGCCAGCTTCAATATAAAAGCTAAGTGCAGTCCTTCCAGGAACTTTACCCTGAGGAGTGTAACCAACACCAACTATAGCATATTTATCTTTTAATTTTCTTAAATTCATGATTTGATTTTATTCTAAATATATCTTTTTGTCAAAAAAGTTATTTAAATTTAATCATTAGTCAATAAGTGAACTACTCCTCACTCGGTTACGCGTCATCATCTTCTCCGATGAAATACCAGTGTAAATAGTAAACTTCAATTACCACAAGAACTAGAAGGTATCTAATAAGAATAGGGATCCATATTTCCCATGTTTTTAATTCAATCTATATCCATCCCTCTCAATAGAGGCATCAAAATATTTACCTACTCCATATTCCCTTCTCCTAAAGAATTTTTCTGGATCAGGCCCGATTATCTGCATCTCTGGATGTTTTCTTTGTTCTTCCAGGGCTATCTTCATCTCCTTGGTACAACCAGTAGAAAATGTAGCATCTTTTCCTGCCCATATTGGAGGGACCTTTTCTCCCATAAGCTCAAAGCTCTTTTCAATATCAGATACAGATTGAAAGCGCCATATATCAATTAGCCCACTTCTCTGTACCATCTCCCACATGTACATAAGGTCATCCCCATCCATACCAGGCTCAAAATGTTCAGCAGGATTTATTATAAAGGTCCCCTCTAATTTTTGTCTCAAATAATTGACAAATGTATTCAAGACTCTAATAGCAACCTGAGTTTGACCAGGTATACTACCAACAATGGCACTGTAGAACATTACCTTTTGACCATTGGCCTTTGCCTGTCTCATCTCTTCTATTATTGCACGTGCCTTGGCAATGATCTCTTTTTCAGTAATCTTTCTAACCCTGGGGCTCTTTTCCTTAAAAGAAAAGCTCACTATACCCTGCTTATCCCTGTATATGGCAATAATATCCCTAGTAAACTTATGGGAATTCAATATAAGACGCCTATAATTCCCATGCCCCTTTGAAATTATTAGATCAGATTCTTTCCATGCCCTGGCAAATGTAACTGATGTCCTATATAAATTTAATCTTTCCCTGGTTCCATCTGAAATAATCACTAATTTTGCCTCATTTAGATGCTTAAGCAACTCCTTTTTTGAGACCTCTTTTTTGTCCACTATCCTTGCATCCTGAAATAGATGTTCCAATACATCACAGTGTTCCCTGTCCCAAAATGTTGGATAATCAAAGTAAAATCCCTCTTTTAAGGCCAAAATCACCCTGTGTCCCATCCTGATTAGCCTTTTTATAATAAGAAAATCAAACAAGATCCCCCCACTGGAATCTGGGAGATACAAGATAGTGAGTTCATCTTCTCTTGTCTCAAACAACCCTTTATGGAGCACTCCATCAAATCCATCCATCTGTCTCAGCAAGGAGTAGTTTTTAGCTATTTCCCCATTTTTCCAGATTTCACTTTGAAGGGATAGGCAAAAAAGCCTTTTTAATTCCATTAAATCCAAATAATTTCTCACTTCGTGAATATTCTTGCACTGGATCTGTTCAGAGTCACATGAGGTAATAAAACTTGAAAATTCTTTGGTATCTATAAATTCCTTGGCCCTTTTATTGAACTCATGTTTCCTTTTTAGATATGGGTCCATTTGAGCCGATTGGGAGAGTACAATTGTGAGCATCCTCTTATTTAGACGAGAGGGTATTATAAAAGGAGACCTGTATGCCTTTTGAAACTTGTGTTTGCAAAGGGTGATAATCTTTTTATGGGAATATTTATCGTGTACAATCAAATAAATAAGTTTTGCCATATTTTTCCACAATTCCCTGTATTCCTTTTTTAGTTCCTCACTCTTTTCTGAGTAAAGCAAATTCTTTAGCATCCAATCAGAACATGGAGCAAAGATCTGATTTTCATCTAAGTCCACCATAAACCTAAGTTGCTCTGGTGAGGCATTTTCATATGGGTTTGCAAGGTGTTCTATGTTGTTTTCTGTCATAAAATGTAAGATCCATGCATCTAAATATGGATCTTTTCCATAATACAAGTCCAGCACAGAATCTAATTTTGGTAATGGAAACAAGACAAATACCTCCTACTAGTGAAATACCATAATGCCATCATTATCTTTTTTAACTTTACTATCCTAAGAGTGGATTATTTTATACCTAAACCCTGCTTCCAGTCCTCGAAGTATTTGAGCGCCCTTTTTGCCATCATCTCTCTTCTCTTAGACTTTTTTGCCCGTATATTTAAAGGCGCCATAAGTCCAAAGTTCACATTCATTGGTTGAAAATCCTTTTTTTCTTCCCTTAAATGAGACAGTAACCCACCAAGGGCGCATTCCTTTGGGGGAAGGGATATTTTATGTCCAGAAAATTTACTTGCCAAATAGAGCCCTAAAAATAGTCCACATGCAGAAGACTCCACATATCCTTCCACCCCAGTTATCTGACCTGCCAAATATACATTTTTCAATGATTTCAGTTCCAGATACTCAGATAATACCTTGGGACCATTTACATAAGTGTTTCTATGTATGCTCCCAAGCCTCAAAAATTCCGCATTCTCTAGACCAGGGATCATTCTAAATACCCTCTTCTGTTCATTGTATTTAAGTTTAGTCTGAAATCCCACAAGATTGAACATGGTCTTTTCTAGGTTTTCAGCCCTAAGCTGTACCACTGCAAAAGCGCTCTTCCCAGTTTTGGGGTCTATTAGTCCAACTGGTTTTAATGGCCCATATGCAAGGGTCAATTCTCCCCTCTGTGCCATTGTCTCAATTGGGAGACAACCTTCAAAATGGATTTCCTTCTCAAAACCCTTTGGTTCTACTTTTTTTCCATTTATAAGCCCTTCCCTAAATCTATAATATTCTTCTTCTGTCATTGGACAATTTACATAGTCCTTTGATTCCATGTCATAGCGAGACCCCCAAAAGACCTTATCCCAATTTATACTATCAGCACTGACAATTGGTGCTATTGCATCATAAAAATATAGCTCATCTTCCCCAATACTATTTAATAAGTCCTTTGCCAGGGGCTCAGAAATAAGGGGACCTGCAGCAATTACCAGCACGTCATAAGGGGTAAGTACAGGGTCATGGAGAGACAGGATTTCTCTCCTTATGATCTCCACATTGGAACTTTGATCTAAGGTATTGGTAATATATTCTGAAAACCTCTCTCTATCCACTGCCAATGACTTACCAGCAGGGACCTCGGTTTTAAGGGCCGCTTTTATAACAATAGAATCTAACTCTTGCATCTCATACTTTAATAAACCCACTGCGCTGGTAATTTCTTTGGATCGAAGGGAATTGGAACACACCAATTCACCTAATTTTTCCGATTTATGGGCAGGGGAAAATTTCTCAGGTTTCATCTCATAAATGTGGGTCTTAAACCCACGCATCATCAATTGATTTGCCACTTCACAACCAGCAAGTCCCCCACCAATTATTGCAATCTTTGGCTTCACACCACCTCCTTTGTACAACAAGGTACTAAGTACTATCTATTCAATGAACTAGTTACATCGTTTAATCTCTCCATAACTGTAATTAAATATCTTGCCATCTTACCCCTGTGGTCTGCAAAGATAGAATCTTCTGATCCCCTTAAGACAATCAATGGATCAAAATTGCATATCTTGTCCATGGCATCAAATGCCAGTTTTAAATTATCAGCCCCTCCTCTATTTTCTATCTCAGGATAAAGATGGGCAAGTACATGTAGGAAATCTCTTAAAACCAGTATTACTCCCTGGGTATAATATATCCTGTCATCTAATTCTGAATATTTCACCTTTTCATTTGGCTCCACCAGAAGACCAAGGGGTTGATCTAAAAATTCAGGGCTCAAGATATAAGCGAAAACAGCATATAGTTTATCACTCCTCACATTGAACACTGCCTCTCCCTTGAGCAGCCTTTTTTCATATCTCCTTATCATTGCAATACCTTTTTTATATTGATCCTCTGAGGAAGGGAACCACCAGCTATCTGGAGAAAAGGCAAAGTACTGTTCCCTGGCCTTTTTTAGGTCCTCGTCCTCTGCCCCAGCACCTCCATATTTTGCAAAATTTGTTGACAAAAAGTTTACAAGGAGCCTTGTGGCAAAGATAACCCCTCTCTGTCTATTCCTTCTATTGTCAGGCCATGCAGTGGGCGAGATAGCCAGGTCATTTACTGTCCATCCAAATCTTGAATTTAATTCATCATTTAGCCTATTTATTATGGCCTCGCAAATGGCCACCCCTTTTTTTGCCTCAGGTGAATCTGGACCTGTGGTCTTCATCAAGTTCACTATGTTGGAATCTAGCTTGGGAAACCTCGTTGGATCAATCATTCTATACAAACCATTTAGAGACCACAAGATACCAAGACCTATGGGCCAAATAAGTACCACGACCAAGGAAAATATAATTAAATATTTGACCCACCAGACCATGGCCTTAGCAGGTATTGGTGGCAATACCTTTTTACGGGTCTTTTTAGCTGAAATACTCTTTTTGGTTCGCTTAACACCCTTGTCTTTTTTATTTTCCATAATACAACTCCTTGATTTAATAGATTCATATTTTTTATGGCACTTTAAATATAGACCTGGCTAAAACTCACTCCATTTTATGGATTTCTAAAAAACACTTGAAAATTAATATATATCTGAGTATATGCACAGACAAATTAGTTAACCGAAATTCCAAAAAATCACAAGAAGCCAGTCAATGAGAACAAAAATATTTTCTAAAATTATATACCTGTCCCTTTTCTACTTAATAATCTTTGCCCTATTCTCCCAAGGGGCCATTGCAAAGGGATACATAAAAGTTAGTGCCCCCAAATATACAGTCCTTGGAGAACCATTTAAAATCCTGATACATTCCAGGCAAAATAGTCCAATTTCACTGTATTGGCTTGGTAGGAAGATAACCCTTTATCCCAAAAACAAATTATATTCTTATTCTCTGATCTTAGGTAGTGATGTAAAAAAGGATCGGCCAGGTTATAAAGAACTAAAAATTTATGCAAAACATATAAAAATAATTAGATTAATTCAGCTAAAAAAAAGGAGGTTATCCATAACTAGAATTAGGGTCTCAAAAAAATTTTCCCATCTAACCAGAGAAGAACTTCACAGATATTTTAAGGACCAAAAAATAATAGAAAAGATCCTCTCTAGGTTCACTCAAAAGAGATATTTTACTCCTCATTTTATAAGACCTGTGCCTTATCCTATTACCTCGCCCTATGGGAGGGTAAGAATCATAAACGGGAGCAAGAAATCCATTCATACTGGCGTGGATTATAAGGCCCCTATTGGATCTAAGATCAGGGCCATAAATTCAGGTATGGTAGTATTTATAGACAATCAACTATTTACAGGAAGATCCATTTACATTGACCATGGCATGGGTATTGTGAGTATGTATTTTCATCTGTCTAAACCCTTGGTATATGAAGGAGAATATGTAAAAAAAGGACAAATAATAGGACTCTCTGGTGCCACAGGAAGGGTATCTGGCCCCCACCTCCACCTTGGAGTAAGTATATTGGGGAAATTAGTTGACCCTTGCGCTCTCATTAAAAAATTCTAATCTCCTTTTTCCAAGGAGTAAGTACTATAATCAAAAAATTTTGCAAATAATAGTCCCTTACCTTTAAACATATTCACTGAACTCATTATATAAGAAGCTAGGCCCTGCCTAGTTTCAAGGTCTAGGGAATTAAAAAACAAAAAAACCTCATCATCGTCCATCTCCTTTATCTTTTCCCATAACTTTTCAGGAGAATTATCTTCCATACCTATCCTTTCCTCCTCCTGTTGTTTAAAAAATTCTTCACCCTGGATTAAGACGTTGTCTAGGCTATTTTTTAAATGGTAAATATAGGTCTTAAATGTATCAAGGTTCTCAATGTGATCGGCAATTGATATCTTTTTATCCCCATTTATAAAAAAGATATCAAGAGAAACAGAACCATCTGTCTTATAATCTTTTGTAATTATAAATCTATGTTCCATGACAAAAACCTATTCAGCAGATCCTTGGTAGATGTTCACCTTCTAACATAGAAAGGAGTCTCCTACCTCCAATAGGTGTCTCTAATATTACCTTTCCTTTGGGGGAATCTACTACCTGTCCTATAATTTTTGCATCCTTTCCAAGCTCATCTTTCTGAAGAATATTTAAGGCGTTAGTAGAATATTCTTTAGGTAATATACATATAAACTTTCCTTCATTTGCAAGATATAGCGGGTCTAACCCAAGTATATCACAACCTTCCTTTATTCCAGGCTTTATGGGTATATCCTCTTCCTTTACCTCTATGCCAACATTGGACTGCAATGCAATTTCATTTAACGTGGTTGCAAGTCCTCCCCTTGTAGGGTCTCTAAGTACATGGATTTGAGGTATTCTTGTTATCAACTCTAAAATCAATTTATTTAACGGGGCACAATCACTCTTTAAATCAAAATCCATTGAAATCCCTTTTCTTGTACTAAATATTGTAAGCCCATGGTCTCCTATTGTGCCGCTCACAATTACAACATCACCAGGACACGCACTACTACCAGATAGGGGAGTATCCATAATTACCTCACCTACTCCACTGGTATTTATAAAGATCCTGTCCACACTTCCCCTTGGAACCACCTTGGTATCACCAGTTACTATGTAGATCCCAGCCTTTTTCGCAGTATTTGCCATGGACTCAACTATTTTCTCCAGGTCATCAAAATCCATGCCCTCTTCAATAATAAATCCACAACTAAGATATCTTGGAATTGCGCCTAACATTGCAATATCATTTACTGTGCCTGATACACACAAAGAACCAATATCCCCCCCAGGGAAAAATATTGGATCTATGGTATATGTGTCAGTACTAAAAGAAATCTTACCATTTAATTCAAGATATGCTGCATCGTCTAAAGAATCCAATATTTGATTTGAAAGGTGTTTCACAAAAATCTCTTTTATAAGCCTCTGACTTGCAAGCCCGCCACTACCATGATCCAATAAAATGGTATCCATATCCTCTCCCTAAAAAATAGATTTCTTTGTGTTCAAAAAACTTATAACCATAGCATTTATTTCATGTCCTTTTAATCATTTGAGCCTAGGCCATATTTATAAAAAGCAGCACAACTGCCCTCAGTTGAAACCATACATGGCCCAACTGGACTTAATGGAGTACATTTTTTGCCAAATAATGGGCATTTGTCTGGAGATATCTTACCCTGCAATACCTCTCCACACCTACATCCCTTTGGTTCTTTAACATCTTGAAATTTCAAATCAAATCTTTTTTTTGCATCAAATTTTGAATATTTATCTGAGATCTCCAATCCACTCCCTTCGATTGTCCCTATACCCCTCCAAAGGCCATCATGGGGCCTAAATACCTCACTTATTATCTCCTGGGCCCTTTTATTCCCCTCTGCCTTTACTGCACGAGTATATTGATTTAAAATCCTTACATTTCCTCCTATGTCCATCTTTATCATCAAGTATATTGCTTGTAATATATCTATTGCCTCAAAACCAGAAATAACAGCAGGTATATTGAATTCTTTGGCCAAGAATTCATATGGTTTTACACCAATTACAGTGGACACATGTCCTGGTAACAAAAATCCATGGATCTCTATATCCTTTGAAGTAACCAGAAACCTCAATGCCGGGGGAACCAATTTATGACACGACAAAACACTAAAATTTTCAATCCCCATCTTTTGAGCCTGGACTATTGTAGCACCTACTGTAGGCACAGTGGTCTCAAAACCAATACCCCAAAAAACCACCTCTTTATCTGGATTTTCAATTGCAATCTTTAAGCTATCCAATGGAGAATAACATATTTCAATTTTCGCCCCTTTCGCCCTAAGTTCTTTTAAGGTCATACCCCTATGGTCTGGCACCCTCATCATATCCCCAAATATGGTGAGTACCACATCTTTTTGCTCTGCCAGATCCATGCCCAGGGCAATCTCAGCAGGATGAGTGACGCATACAGGACATCCGGGACCAGAAACATGCTTTAATTTATCTGAAAATAAAGAGCGAAGACCAGTTCTAAATATTGCCACAGTATGAGTCCCGCACACCTCCATAAACCTAAATGGAGCTGACAAAAGTCCATCTATTTCCTGTAAAAGTGTATTTATCTCTTGTCTTTCATTTGATTTCAAATAACACTCCTTTATTTTAGTATTTCTGTACCAATTCCAGCCTTGGTAAATAGTTCTAAAATAATTGAATTCTCGATCCTTCCATCTATTATATGGGTTTTTTCAACACCTTCTTCAATTGCCTCAATACAACATTTTACCTTTGGGATCATCCCACCAGTAATAATACCTCTGGAGATTGCTTCAAGGGCATCCCTTCTGGTAATTGATGAGATGAGCTCTCCCTTGGACATAATACCAGCCACGTCTGTCAAGAGTATAAGCCTCTTGGCCTTTAAGGCACACGCTATTGCAGCAGCTACGTCATCTGCATTTATATTATATGTAGTTCCATCTCCATCTACTCCTACTGGTGCAATTACAGGGATAAACCCCTTTTCCTCCAGAGTACTTATAAGCTCACTTTGTATCTCTACAACCTCTCCAACCCTTCCAAGGTCAATTATCTCAGGAGGGGCATGGTCCTTTGAAATAACCATCTCCAACTTTCTGGCACGAATGAGCCATCCATCTTTTCCCGACAACCCAACTGCTGTGCCTCCCATCAGATTTATTTGATTCACTATTTCCTTATTTACTTTACCAACTAACACCATCTCCACTACATCCATGGTGGCCTCATCAGTTACCCTGAGTCCTTCTTTAAATTCTGAGTCAATCTTTAATTTTTTCAACATCTTGCCTATCTGCGGCCCACCTCCATGCACAATTACTGGATTTATGCCAATATATTTTAATAAGATTATATTTAGGGCAAAACTCTTTTTTAATTTTTCATCCAGCATTGCATGGCCACCATATTTTATTACAACAGTTTTTTTGTAAAATTCTCTGATATATGGAAGGGACTCAAGCAATATCTTGGCCTTTTGCTTTTCTAGGTCCATGGGACATGCTCCTCTTAAACTAGGGAATAAAAAAGGGAGTCCAAAAACAGACTCCCTTTTATTCCCTAATAATATTTAAGTCAAATATTATGCAGCAGCAGCATCCAACTCACGTCTTGCAGCCATATCAAAGAGGATCCTTTCCCTGGCCTTATCAATTCCAAGGGCCTTTCTCTTCTTATCAATGTGTGCAATCATAAGTTTTGCCATTTCATATGGATCTTCTGCAAATCCCCAATAACCAAGCCCCATTTTTTCCAATCCACCAAATAAGAGGTCATGGAACTTAGTGTTCTTGGTAGTTGGGAAACTTACTCCAAATACTGTGTATACACCTGATGCAACAAAGTACTGACCAATAGATATGGCCTTTTCACTCATCCATTCTGGTGCTGCACCTGCAGCTGGAAGATCTGCAATGGAATTGCCAAGGCCACCTGTCTTTACGACCTCTGCAGCAGCTATTAAAATACGACTATTATCAACACATGAACCCATCCCAAGTACAGGTGGCATACCAACAGTCTCACACACTTCAGCAAGTCCTGAACCTGCAAGGTGAGCAGCCTCTGGGACTAAGAGACCTGCCTTGGCAAGGGATATTTGTGAACACCCAGTCTGAAGTACAAGCACGTCTTTTTTAATGAGCTCTTTTACTAGCTCAACGTGAACATAATCGTGTTTTACCCTTGGATTGGTACAACCAACTACCCCGGCAAGTCCACGAATCCTACCATTTATAATATTTTCATTTAAAGGCTTATAAGATGCTCTAAATGTCCCACCAAGCATATATTTGATGTATTCATGAGAAAAACCGTGGATACCAGGATTTACTATTTGAGGAATCTCTACCTTTACCTTTCTATTCTTGAACCTGGCAATTGCCCTCATAACTATCTCATCAGTACATTTCCTTGGCTCATCTTCTTTTAAAGGAATATGTGTTGTGCCTTCTATCTTTGCCCTTGGATTGGTGGTGAACAAAAATGTATTATAGCACTTGGCAACTGTGCTAAGGCCTTGCATAATACATTGTACATCAACACCCATAGCATCAACTGCACCAGTGGCCAGTACATATTCAGTGGAGAGGAAATTACCTGCATGGGGTATCCCATGCCTGGACAACACCTCAGCACCAGAGCAGCACATACCCGCAATATTTATACCCTTGGCCCCTGCGTCCTTTGCTGCCTGTATAAGTGCTGGATCATTTACAGATGCAAGCATAGATTCAAAGAGGTTTGGTTCATGACCATGGATTATCACGTTTACATAATCTTCTTTTAATACCCCCATATTCACATTGGCCAAAATAGGAGTTGGGGTTCCATACAATATATCAGATAGTTCAGTGGCCACCATAGAACCGCCCCAACCATCAGACAGGGCACACCTGCTAAACTGTAAGGTCAAATTTTCATAGTGTTGATCCACACCAATATGTGTCCTGTGCATGGTCTCCATAATCTCTCTCATTGCACCTCTCGGCACAATACCTAGTTTTCTCCATGTCTCCAAGGTAGCCTCAGGAACCCTTTTGGCAAATGGGATCTCTCCCTCTACCTGGGTGTATGTCCTTTCTAACTCTTCATATAAATCCTTTGCTATCTCTTCTATAGACCTTCCCTCTGTCTCAATATCTATAGCCTTGGCCACTTCAATTAATTTAATAGGGTCCTTTATCCTATAGTCTGTGATCTTTCCATTCACCACTTCCCTAAAGAGATCCAACATTGCCATACCATGATCTGTATGAGCTGCTGCACCACTTGCAACCATCCTGGAAAAGTTCCTTGCTTGAATAGTATCTATTGTAGCACCACATACACCTGTCTTTCCATATGGATCCTTTGCATTTAATCTGCATGGTCCCATGGAGCAATGCTTACAACAAGCAGAATCAGACCCAATAGGACATGGCTTCATATCAGCAGCACGTTCAAATACTGTGGACACTCCATCCTTGTGAGTCTTCTCAAGCATCTGGGCAGTGGCTTCACAAATAGTAAACTCCTGAGGAGAAAATTCCTTTGCCTTTGCACTTGCTTTACCTTTTACGGCCTTTTTTTCCATATAATCCTCCCTTATGGAACATTTAAAACCCAAATAATTTAACTATCTTATTGAAATCCTTCACAATCTTATAAAATTCACTGTATTGTATGTTTTAAATAATTCTTTGTCAAGCAACTAGGACTTTTTTTGTATACATCTTAAAATAGTTACCCAAAATTGTGCAAAGCCCAAAATATAGTACGTTAGGCTGAAGGCAAAGGGCTAAGGGTGAAAGGCAATAAATATTAGACCATGGGTCAGAAATTCTTCCTTCAGCCTTTTGCCATTAGCCTTCTACCTCTCCCAACTATTTAAGTAAATAAAACTTAACGAGAATTGGTATTAGTAGAAAAACTATATTATTGTATAGAAAGTTATGCTAATATTCTGACTTTAAGTCCCTAAGCATGAGTTCTTCCACTGCTGTCTTTGGATCCTTATCTTTATATAGGATTTTATACACCTGTTCTGTTATAGGCATTTCCACTGCCTTAGACCTTCCCAATTCATATAATGCCTCACAGGTCTTTACACCTTCTGCAACCATCTTCATATTATTTAAAATATCTTTTAATGTCTCTCCCCTACCAATCCTGAGTCCTACCTGCCTATTCCTGCTCAAGTCACCTGTACATGTAAGTACCAGGTCACCTAGACCAGATAATCCCATAAAGGTCTCTTTCTTTGCACCTAAGGCAACACCGAGCCTAGACATTTCAGCAAGTCCTCTAGTTATAAGTGCAGCCCTTGGATCATATCCAAATCCAAGTCCATCGCAGATACCAGCACCTATGGCTATTACGTTTTTAATCGCCCCACCTAATTCTACCCCCCTGTAATCAGTATTTGTATACACCCTAAACCACCTTGTAGAAAACAGTTGTTGTATATCGTTACCAATCTCTTGTATCTCACATCCTAAACTAACTGCTGTTGGATAATTAAGGCTTACCTCTTTTGCAAATGAAGGCCCAGATAACACCGCATAAATGGGATCAATCTCTTTTAACTCCTCAAATACCACTTGAGACATGGTTTTATAAGAGCCTACTTCAATTCCCTTACTTGCACAAATAATTATTTGATTCTTTTTTAGTCTATCCCGTATGCTGAACAAGGTAGAGCGCACAAATTGTGCTGGGACCACTACTAAGATATAATCTTTGTCTTTAACTACCTCTGGCAAAGAATTTGAAAAACTTAGATCTTCAGATAATTTAATACCTGGGAGAAACCAAATATTTTCACGTGTTTTGTATATCTGTTCAAGAAGCTCCTTCTCTCTAACCCAAAGTATCACATCATATCCTTTTTTTGCCAATAGATTGGCAAGGGTAGTACCCCATGATCCTGCTCCTAATACTCCTATTTTCAAAACCCTATCTCCTTTTTTTATTTAGATATCTAACCCTTTTGTCCCTTAGGGTCAAGGAAGATAAGACCTCCTAAAACCAGAATATAAGTTATATCATAAATAAATAATCTATTTGTACAAACAAAAATCAGGATCTAAAAATTTCTTGTCTTTATTTTCTAGAAAGGTTATGGATATTTCCATAACAAAAATAGTCAATTACATAAAGTGGAACAAAGCTCCACTTTTTCTTGGCCTTTCAGGCCAAATTTAATAGGGAATTTTGTAATAATTTTGAATTAAAAAAACAGTTCATGGGTTTTGGTTAAATTAATATTAAACCAACATCCAAAATTTTAAATCCAAAACTTTTTCTTATAATAGGCATAAGCCCTAAGCGGAGCAAAACTCCGCTGAGGACATGTAATGGACATAAAGGCCATGTTTACAGACAAAGAAATTAAAATCCTTAAGATTATTCAAGATAATATCCCAGATTCTGCCACTCCTTTTCTTGATATTGCCAAACAAGTAGGGGTCCAGGAACAGGAGGTCTTGGACCTAATAAAAAAACTGAAGAAAAATGGATTTATAAGGAGATTTGGAGCTACCTTAAAACACCAGGTAGCGGGATACGATTGTAATGTGATGGTGGCATGGAGGGTTGATACAGAAGAAAAAATTGAAGAAATAACAAATGTACTAGTCAATAAACAGGAGATCACCCATTGTTATATAAGAAAGACCCACGAGCTATGGCCATATAATCTTTACACCATGATACATGGCAGGTGTGAAGAAGACTGTATTTTATTAGTTGAAAAGATAAAACAAGAAACTGGGCTAAGTGATTTTCAGCTTTTATTTAGTGATGAGGAATTAAAAAAAACATCCATGAAATATTTTTAAAAACCAACAAGAAGCTTATTAGTTAAAGGTAGATTGTCATGAAGGATTCAAAGGTATTATATGAAAGGGCAAAAAGAATCATTCCAGGTGGTGTCAACAGTCCAGTTCGCGCATGTGGGAGCGTTGGGAGCACACCTCTTTTTATTAAAAAAGGGAAAGGGAGCAAAATCTACACAGTAGAAGGATATGAACTCATAGATCTTGTACTTTCATGGGGTCCTTTAATACTTGGCCACGCCCACCCCAGTATAGTAGATGCCGTTAAAAATGCAGTAGAGCAGGGATCTAGTTTTGGTGCCCCATGTGAAGGAGAACTACAGCTTGCTCAGATGATCACCCAGGCTATTCCTGGGATTGAAATGGTGAGGATGGTAAATTCTGGCACTGAAGCCACAATGAGTGCCATTAGACTGGCAAGGGGTTACACAAAGAGGAATAAGATAGTTAAATTTGTAGGTTGTTATCATGGACATGTGGACCATCTACTTGCACAGGCAGGATCAGGAGTAGCCACTTTTTCCATCCCTGGGACACCTGGAGTCCCAGAAGACATAGTGAAAAATACTATATTGATAAATTATAATGACACTGATGGGGTAAAGGACACATTTAAAAAATATGGAGATGAGATTGCATGTGTAATAGTAGAACCCATTGCTGGCAACATGGGACTTGTAATGCCAGAAAATGATTTTCTAAAAATTCTTAGAGAAATAACAGAGGAAAATCAGTGCCTGTTGATATTTGATGAGGTCATAACTGGTTTTAGGTTCCATTATGGAGGTATTCAAGACCTATTTGATATAAGGCCAGACCTAACCTGTCTTGGGAAGATAATTGGCGGAGGCTTCCCTGTTGGTGCATTTGGAGGCAAAAAAAAGATAATGAAACACCTTGCACCAGAAGGCGATGTGTATCAGGCAGGGACCTTATCAGGAAATCCAGTGGCCATGGCCGCAGGGGTGGCCCAACTGAACACATTAAAAGAAATGAACTACAATGCTCTGAGCGAATATACAAAACATTTGGTACAGGAAATTAAAAAAATCTTTCAAAAAAAACATATCCCTGTAAAAATTAATCAATTTGGTTCAGCATTTACTATATTTTTTACAGACAAACAAAATGTAGCTAATTTCAACGATGCAAAGACCACAAACACAGATATTTTTTCTAAATTTTATATTCATATGAGAAAGTTAGGGGTTAATATACCACCATCTAATTTTGAGTGCCTTTTCACCTCCTTTGCTCATGATTTTAAGGACCTTGAAAAAACATTGGAGGTTGTGCAAAAATTTTCCATTTAAAAAACATTGAATGAACCTTCTTGCCTTGACAAAAATATTTTTATTAAATTACTAGATAAAAAGGAATAAATCATAGTTGATGCACTAAAAAACGCAAAAGGAGGTAAACTCAATGAAAAGGCTACTCTTAAGTGTAGTTGTCTGTGCAATGGCAATCTGTTTGTATGATCTAACTAGCTTAAATGCCATGAAAATGCCAAAACAAATCCTAATGAATGCTTGCCAGGGAAAGACGAAAAACCCAGTCTATGCACCTGTGGATTTTCCACATCAAAAGCATATTAGATTAGGATGTAATGTTTGTCACCACAAATGGACAAATAAAAAAAATCCACCTAGGACATGTACTAGCAGTGGTTGTCATGACTTGTTAAGTGCCAAGGGAGCTCAGATGATGGCACAAAATTCTGCATATAATGCATTCCACAATAGGACAAGCAAACATAGTTGTTTAGGTTGTCATAAACTAAAGAAAAAGGAACATGTGGCCGCAGGCCCCATTGCCTGTAATAAGTGTCATATAAAAAACAAATAAAATTAAGGGGGGTTAAAGCCCCCTACTCCACGGGGTATTTGCATGGCAAAAAAAGAAGAAATAGTTGAACTCACAGAAATAGTAGATGAAGGAGAAAATTTAGAACAAACCAAAGATCAGGAACACGATTTGGACAAGGAATTAGATGAGCTTCTGGGAGACAATGATCTCTCAAGTGAAACTTCTAAAGTCACCACTGACACCAAAGAGGAATCATCCATTGAAGACGAGCTAGATTCCCTTTTAGAAGAGGAAGAAAAAAAATCCAATAAATCAGATAATAACACTGAAGAAGATATTGATATAGATTCAATCTTTGAAAAATTAGATGAAGACCTAAATATAGATGACGAGGAAGAGCAGCCTGCCATAGATAAGGAAGAAACTACAAAAACAGTAGGACAGGATGAAATAGATGCCCTTTTTGAAGAATCAGAGGACCAACCACAACAAGAACCTATTGAGGAGGATTTGTCCCAGGATAAATCAGAACTAACAACTGAGGATATAAAGGATAGCACAGACCTAGAAACAGGGGATGAGGATCAGGAAAAATTACCAGATGAATCAACACAAGAAAGAGCCAAGGATCTAAGCAAAGAAAAATCAGGACCTCCGATAATAGATAAAGAGTTAAAAGATACCATAGATCAATTAAAGGAAAAATTGGGCTTAATTGACACAAGATTTCAGGAACTTGAAAAAAGTATAGGAGAGAAATTAGAAGCTATTATTTCCTCCACTTCTTCTGGAGATTCAAAGATAGACCTTAAAGAGATCACCCAAGATATAGATAAATTAAAACAAGAAATCAGGGATGTAAATGCCAAGCTTACTGAAAAAATAGAATCCATTTCAGAAAAATTGGATGGCTTACTCAGCAAAGAAAAAGAAGTCATTACCTCGTTTTTTTCTGACTTAGAACAAGAATTAATAAAAGAAGTTCAGAGGTTAATCCCTGCAGAAGCTGCTAGGGTAGTGAGGGAAGAAATAAGGGCAATTGAACAAGAATTAGAAGGATAGAAAACAAAAAGAGGGGGTGCCTATCCTGGTTTCTCCTCTTTTTACCGTCCGGAAAAAGTTCTGGTATAGGCCAGGCCATTTCCCTAAAATTCCGGACGGTTTTTTATTTAAAGCAATTTAATCTGCTAATAAACCAATAACATAAAAAAGGGGATAAGATCCATGGAGGACAAGGCTATTCAAAAAATGGCAGTCCAGGTGACAAAAGAAATAATTGTAAAATTTATTGAAATAGGCAGGATATCTCCCACAAATTTTAATCAATTCTTTGCCCCCATCTATCGTGAGATACTAGATACCATTAGGGGACATGGACCAGAAACCAATACCATAGACCAGAAAAAAGATTAAGGGATGAAGAACAAAGACAAAACAATTGCCCAGATGTTTTCTCGGATATCTCCGTGGTATGATTTTTTAAACCATTTCCTGAGCCTTGGTACAGATATATATTGGCGTAAAAAATTAATAAGATCCATACCAACACTAAATAGGCCGGTAGTTTTTTTAGACCTGGCCACAGGTACTATGGATGTAGTTAGAGAGATAGAAAAAAATTTTACAGATCCCAAAATTATTGGATTAGATCTATCTTATGAAATGTTGTCTATTGGCAAGAAAAAAACCAAGATAAAAAATATCCTACCTGTATGTGGTAATGCTAAAGGACTTCCCATTAGTTCAAATTCTATAGATATAGTTACCATAGCATTTGGTATTAGGAATATAGTTCCAAGAAAAGAGACTTATGAGGAAGTACTACGTGTATTAAAGCCTGGAGGTGTATTTCTAATATTGGAATTTGCATCTACAAAAAAAATTATACTATTTGGGCTATATAATTTTTATTTGTCATACTTATTGCCAATTATTGGGAATCTTATATCAAAAGATAAAATTGCATACACCTATTTGCGCGACACAATAAAAAAATTCCCCTTAGCAACTGAATTAAAAAACGAACTCTTAGGTTCTGGATTTAATGAAGTGGAATTTCAATCCCTAACAGGGGGAATAGTGAACCTGTACAAGGCAAAAAAATAAAGACAATGATTCAATGGATAGAAAAATAGACTATAATAAGTCCTATAATTATTATCCATAACCCCATATTTCTCAAAAAAGTAGGTGGGAATTGTTCTAAGTTTTCTAAAAGTTTTTTAATTCTTAAGGGAAATAAAAAATATAACATCCCCTCTAAAATAAAGGCAAGCCCTAAGGCACAAAAAAATAATTGTAGTGGTGTAACAACCATAAGGAATGACTTTGTTAATATTTTAATTCCATTGCCAGTCCTCAATCTCCTGGCAATGGAATAGATTTATACTTATCTCATATATCTTTCTTCATAACCATATTGAACAATAGTCCTCTGGATCTGATTTTTCCATTCTACAGGAGGATGTATCTTCAATATATCTTCCAATCTATTTTGTTCCTTGAGCCTATTATATATTTCATACCATGCACAGGGGATATTGGGATTTACTTCACACATACCCTTGTTAGTACCACCACAGGGTCCATTAAAAAGGCTCTTGGCACATCTAGTCACTGGACATATGCCACCTGTATAACCAATAACACAATCCCCACATGCCCTGCACCTCTCTTCATAAAGTCCGATATCCCTATCTATCCCTATGGCTATGGTATTTACAGCAGGGAATACAGGTATTAGAGGAAATTTTTCTGCAATTAATTGGGTACCAGCAGAGCAAGACATTGTTAGTATACAGTCATAACCTCCCTGTTTTACCCTATCCTCTAAATTGAGAAAACATTTTTCATTACAGGCCCTTTCAACTGTATATCCTGCTATTTCTTTGTCTATACCATTTTGGTTTAAAAAGATTTTAATCTCTTCGTTTAAGATATTTATCTCTCTTTGCCCACCACCAAGACATACAGATGCACAACCACCACATCCCACATTTAAGATATTCTTATATTTCTCAATACATCCAAGTATTTCATCAAAGGGTTTTCTCTTTACCTTTATCATGTCTATCCTCCTGGAAAATTTTTTTTTATTTCTTAGCTATACACTCAGTTAACTATTTAATCATATGTTTTAAAGACCCCATTTAATCTACAATAGTCTCTGGCAAGGGATATGAGCCATGGAATATCAATCCCAAGAGAACAATAACATCTTGTACATAAAACACATTTTTCCCACGCTATTTCCCTCACTTTTTCCAGTTCTTCTTTATTTAACCTACCCTTCTTTTTATAAATAAGTCCTATGGAATTTATCATCTTATAAGAAGGCATATATTCAGGGTCCTTATCTTTTGCCATGTATAAAAAACAACTCTGTGCACACATACCACATCTAGCACATACGGACATGGCCAGCTTTATTTTGGACTTATATTTTTTAAGGACCTCCCTATTCCAATCCATGAGTTCACCCCCTAAGATTTATAATATACTGTACAATTATTTATACTAGGTCCACACCCTATTTCCTGTCTTAAAAAAAGAATACTCACTTTTTATAAAAAACCTATTTAAAAAGAAAAATATCATATGCTTGAGTTTAGAAAAAGGTATACAGATAAGCATAATCTCTCCAGAAATCATATGAATAATAATCATTGTCTTGTATGGAAAAATTTGATGATATGCCAAAAAACCAGTAAGATATGGAATAAATACAATCAAAAACATAAAAAAATCTCCACCTGAAGTAATGGCCTTGATCTTTGAGACAAATAGACGTCTGTATAAAAAATATACTCCAAAGGCCAAGATCGTAATGGTGAGTATATCAGAAACCCTCTCAGAAAAGGATGGCGGGAATATTCCCCAGGATTCCTGGATCAATATATTATGAGCTAATAAAAAAATTGGAGTTATTATAACCAAGATATGAAATATAGAAGTTAAGATGGTAAATACCGGCTCCATGGACCATGCACTCCCCTCCCACCTAGCCAATCTCTTTATATCTTCAGATGGATAAAGTGAGCTAATTTCCTTTTTAGAAGGAAGAGGGCCATATATCTTGGCTGGTTCTTGTTTTGTTGTATTTTTAAAAAAATAAACCACTTGATAGATAATCCCCAAGAAAAAAATAATAAAAGAGACCAGTGCCAGTGGACCCCTCACTAATTCATACATATCTTACCTCCTCATCTTAAATAAAAGTCATTAAACCAGCATCTAAACTAATTAAACAAATGGGTTTTAATTAATTAGATTAACTAGTTAAAAATAATTATTTGACCTAGCTGGTAAACCTTAAAATGTCAAGAAGGGTGACTCAAAAAACAATATATTAAAAAAACTGTGCAAAATGTTTATTTATACCTTGTATATTATTAAACTATGTTTATTAAGTAGTGGAATTTGGGGAAAATAGATAATTCCTTTAAACTGAAGGAAGGGAAAACTGTACAAAATAGAATTTGTATTTTTTCAAAGAGTTAATTTTAAAAACCATAATAATATACAGCAAGTTAGCAAAAAGTGTATAATTTTATTGAGATATGCGCTGTGGGGTCACAATGGACCCCACACCTTTGGAGGAGAGAGGGATACACTAAAAATCTATTTACCCAATAATGCATCCCTTAAATCTTTTTGTACACAATTGTCTGATATCCAGATCCCAAAAAGAGCCTTTTTAAAGTCCTGTCCTTTTATCAGCTTAAGTTCCTTACCATTTTTTATTGAATGTACTCCTTCTCCTGGGACATAAATAAATTCAAACACATCGTGCTTTTTTATAGGTTCAGATTTAAACAAAGAAATAAACTCATCTATCCTGTGCTCCAATCCAGATAAATTCCCACCAGTGGACTTTTCGAACCCTTCTCTAGTAGCCTTTTCCATATTACTGCTACTTATTAACCTAGATATAATCTCTAGCCTAATACCTACTGGCACATCTGAGTCTAAAATTTCATTGGCAGAAGAAGTTTTTTGTTTTACATATAACCCTGCAACATATAATTTTAAAAAAAAATTTTTTTCTTATTCCAGCACCATTTAAAATCAAAACTTGCTTGCCAGCCGGTATGCTATCAGGCAAAGTAACTCCCCCAATTTCAAAACCCATCACCATTGAAGGGAATAATAAAAAAAATAGCATACCAAAAAACATTTTTCTTAGCATAATTACAACCCCCTTATCTTATTTTATTTTTATGACCATTTTTTTAAATATATAACAAAGTTTTTTGTTTTTCAATCCTTTTTTGTAAAAAAACCATTATTATTTAACATCTCTTTACCTCTTTAAAGCTATGTCCTATAAAATTTCCAATAGAATTGGAAAAATAAATATCTCAATATTTCCCCTTGACATTTTTCTTAATTACCATTAACAGTTTACAACATGAACTATGAAAAATCTAACAAGACATTAACGGAATATCAGGCCCATAAGTTACGTGAAATAGTGGACAGTATTGTTACCTGTTGTAATGACAAAAGGACATATACAAAGGAAAAATTTGGTATTCCATATGCAGAAATTACTTGTTTACTCTTGTTTAAAGGAGAGAGGTATCTTACTGTAAAAGACCTTGCTGTAAAAATGGAGGTAGCAAAGAGTAGGATAACAAAGATTATTAAGGGACTAATGGCAAAAGGACTTGTAGAAAAAATAGAAGATCCCAAAGACAACAGGGTAAAATTACTCAGTCTCACCCCTAATGGTTATAAAAAAATAGAAGAAATAGAGAAATTTAGACTGGAGATACACAAAAAATTAATAAATAATATTGACCCACATGAAAGGGGAAAACTGTTTTATTATCTAGATAAACTCATAGAAAGTATGCAACTAGTTAAAGAAGAACTCTTAAAATAATTTTTTTTAAATAAACGGTTAATACTATTTACTTTTTTTACTAGGAGGTAGATATGGACCTCTCAAGATTAGAAAAAGAATTTGAGCTACTTAAACAAAATCTTGAAGAACTTAAAGGTTTGACCCCAAAGGACAAGCTCTCTATGGTTGTCTTTAGCGGTGAAATGGATAAATTACTTGCCGCCTTTATTATTGCCACAGGGGCCGCTGCAATGGACATGGAAGTATGTATGTTTTTTACTTTCTGGGCAACACCAGCCCTTAGGGATCCAAGGAAGAAACCTGGCATAAAAAATTTTATGGAAAGAATGTTTTCCTTTATGTTACCAAAGGGAATAGATGGGGTAAAATTGTCCAAAATGAACTTTGGTGGAATGGGAACAAAGATGATGAAGTCCCTTATGAAAAAGAAAAATATAAAGGGACTAGATGAACTTATAAAAATAGCCGCTGAATTAGAGATAAAAATATACATATGCGAGATGTCTATGGACCTTATGGGATTCAAGCCAGAAGAAATGATCGATTACCCAAACCTAGAATATGCAGGAGTCGCTACCTTTTTAGCAGAAGCAGGAGATAGTAAGGTACAGTTATTTATATAAACTGTTTGTTGTTGCCATGGGTAAACAATTTAACACACAGGGTCTCTCTGATTCAAATACAGAGAGGCCTTTTGTCTGTATTGGAACAATAGGCGATAGAAACACAGACGGTTTTAGTGTATTTATATCTTCCCAAGTTATGTGACCATTAAAGATTCCATTATTGCATTTGACCTGTATTATGGTTGGGAGAAGATAATTGCCAACATCTAAAAAATCCTTAAATAAATAAGTCCTCCCATTTATAATCTTCTTTCTTATTACATAATTCTCAATATCAATGAAAATCCTATTTAGAGAATTACCTATTGCTATACATGGGACATGATCAACATATTCATATGAAACACAATTTACATCTATACCCCATCTTACCCAGTCATTATATGGATCAGAAAAATCCTGAAGGGAGAGAGGCAAAATAGGATATTTTTTCAATGATAATTTTTTATTATTGTCCAAATTAGAATCCTCTATTATTAGAGGTATTATATTATCCTTGTCTTTTTTTTCCCACAAAAGCTTCCAGTTCTCTCCCCTTTGCCAATATTTTGCAATATAAGAGCCTCCCCCTATGTCCTCAAAAGAAACCTTCATTGAAAATGATTCAAGCCCCTTATATTTCTTTGATATCAAATTAGCTACATCTAAGGGAGAAGGTAATCTCGCCATGGTCTGGGGACATATTGAAAAAATAAAGAAAAAAATTAAACCTAGTCTCATGAACAAGGAATCAACTCCCTTATCCTTTTTATGATATCGTCCCTTAATTCCTCATCCTGAATAGCAAAATATATGTTTGCAATTAAATAGTCCACCCAATTACCAATATCAAATCTCATACCCTGGAGCCTCACTGCCAGGAGTTTATTCTCCTTTGCTAGCATCCTCAGACCTTCAGTTAGTTCTAGTTCTTGATTCATTGATGGATCAAATATCTTTTCTAAATAATAAAATATCTGCGGAGTAAGTATGTATCTTCCTACCACTGCAAGGTTTGAAGCAGCTTCTTCTACACTTGGCTTTTCTTGTAAATCTCTAACCCTATACAAATGGGGTCCAATCTCTTCTGCACTGATTATTCCATAATTACTCACCTTATTTTTCTCAACAGGCATCACCCCAATAACTGCCATATTCTCTGCCTGAGCAATGTCTATTAATTGCTTTATCCCTGGAACACTGCTAAATAGTAGGTCATCTCCTACTATAACTGCAAAAGGTTCATCCTTTATAACTTCCTTGGCACACAACACAGCATGCCCAAGCCCCATTTGTCTCTTCTGACGAACCGTTATAATGTTTACCAATTCTGCAACCTTTCTCACCTCTTTTAAGAGTTCCATCTTTCCACTTCTCTCTAATACCCACTCCAGAGACAAATTATAGTCAAAATGATCTTCAATAATGGTCTTGTTCTTATTAGTAACAAATACTACATTTTCTATTCCTGAATCTATGGTCTCTTCTACAATATATTGTATACAAGGCTTTTTAAAAACAGGAAGTATCTCTTTTGGGAGATTCTTTGTGGCTGGAAGAGACCTAGTTCCCCATCCTGCCACTGGGATTATCACTTTGCTTATCTTCATATCTCCACTCCATTTTTTTAATTACAAAGACTTGTCCTTACCACATCAGCCAAGTCTTGGGCAAATTTCTCCACTAATTCCATGTCCTCTCCCTCAACCATTATCCTGGCCTTTGGTTCAGTACCAGAATATCTGAGTAGGACTCTCCCCTTGCCCTTTAATTTTTCCTCTACTTCCTCCACCATCTTCTCTATCTCTGGTATATCTTTAAATGGGATCTTTTTATCCACCCTTATATTTATCATCTTTTGTGGAAATAAATCCAATTTACCAGCTAATTCTGAAAGTCTTTTTTGTGTTTGCTGCATAATCTTTAATGCCTGGAGCGCAGCAAGTATCCCATCTCCTGTAGTAGAATGTTTTAAAAAGATTAAATGTCCAGACTGTTCTCCCCCAAAACTTGCTTGTATATCCCTCATCTTTTCCACCACAAACCTGTCACCAACAGGGGTCCTTACAAGCTCTCCACCAAGGTCTTTCATAAACAATTCCAATGCCATATTACTCATAACAGTGGCCACCAACCTGCCACCACTTAACTCCCCTTCTTTCATCATCTCCTCAGCACAAAATGCCATAATCTGGTCTCCATCTATTATACGGCCTTTTTCATCCACTAATATCACCCTATCCCCATCACCATCAAGTGCTATCCCTATATCAGCACCGTACTTTAAAACCTCATCCCTAACCCTATCAGGAAATAATGCACCACATTTCTCATTTATATTGATCCCATTTGGTTGCACACCTATCTTTATTACTTCAGCACCTAGTTCTTCAAATACCAATGGTGCAACACGATAGGTTGCACCATTGGCACAATCCAATACTATTTTAATATTATCTAGGGTAAGATGTGGAGGAAAACTATGTTTTAATGAAACTATATATCTACCTGGGCTATCCTCTATCTTAAATGCCCTCCCCACCTTATGGCTCTTAGGATAATCCCATTTCCTATTTTTGTCTAATACCATTTGAGTAATCTCAAACTCTGCTCCATTATTTAATTTAAAACCATACTTATCAAAAAATTTTATCCCATTGTCATAATAGGGATTATGGGAAGCAGAGATTACAATCCCAAGGTCTGCCCTCATATTTCTAGTAAGAAAAGAAATCGCAGGGGTAGGCAGAGGACCAACCAAATATACGTCCATACCTGATGCACATAGTCCTGAGGTCAGTGCAGTTTCAAATATATATCCCGACAGACGAGTGTCTTTGCCAATCAATACCTTGTGTCTCCTGTTTCCTTCTCTAAAGTACTCACCTGCTGCAAGCCCAAGTCTCAGGGCTATTTCTGGAATCATAGGAAATTCATTTACCAAACCTCTAATGCCATCGGTTCCAAAAAGATTTTCCTTATCCACCATATATTAACCTCCTACCCAATACCTTGTACTATACAAAGGGTATCTTTTGTGAGTTTCACATCGTGTACCCGATGGATCAAAACCCCTTTAAGGGCCAATATCCCTGTTGCCACCTGGGTCGCGACCCCCCTTTCCCCAACCTTGAGGCCAAGTAATTTCTCCCACATGGACTTATTAGAAAGGCCCATATATACTGGCCTTCCCAGGGAATAAAACCTTGTAATATTTTTTAATATCTCAAGGTTATGTTCCAATAATTTTCCAAATCCTATACCAGGGTCTATTACTATATTTTCTTCTGGAAGACCAGCATCTGTTAATTTTTTTAGGTTTTGTTCAAAAAAATCAAGGAGTTCATCAACAACACTGTGGTATTTGGGATCCTTCTGCATATCCTCAGGTCTGCCTAGAGAATGCATAAGCACATAACCTGGCTTATATTCAGAGATTATATCTAAAAGATGAGGATCAAACCTGCAAGCAGACACATCATTTATTATAAGTGCACCCCTTTTTATTGCCTCCTCAGCTACCCTTGCCTTATAAGTATCAATAGAAATAATAACTCCGTCAATACTCTTAGTCAGTGCTTCTAAAACAGGAATGACTCTACTCTTTTCCTCTTCTACATCTACTCTTTTTGAAAATGGCCTGGTAGATTCCCCACCAATATCAATTACATGGGCACCATCTCTTAACATATCCTTAGCATGTTCCACTGCCCTGTTGGTATCAAAAAACCTCCCACCATCAAAAAAAGAATCTGGGGTTATATTCAAAATCCCAACTATTAAAAAGGGATCAAGTACAATCTCCTTCCCACCAAATACCTTCCACACACGGCTCTTATCCATTATCTCTTTCCTCCTATCCCTCATCATCTTCTAAAGAAAATATCTCATCATCTTCATCTAGATCCATGTGTTGTGTTTTTTCTTCTCCCTTTATTACTTCCTTCTTTTTTACAGATGCAAGTTCCTTACCCTCTAAAATCAAAGTAAGCTCTTCCCCACTTAAAGTCTCCCTTTCTAATAGATATTCCACCACCCTGTGCATATTGTCCTTGTTTTCTTCTAATATCTTCTTTGCCCTATCATAGGCCTGTTTTACAATCTTCATTACCTCTCTATCTATGAGTTTGGCAGTTTCTTCACTATAGTGTTTGTGTTGCACAAGTTCTCTTCCTAAAAAGACCTCCTGTCCATTTTCACTAAGTGCTATGGAACCAAAGGTATCACTCATACCCCATTCACACACCATCTTTCGCGCCATCTTTGTTGCCCTGTCTAAGTCATTTGAAGCCCCTGTAGTCATCTCGTTTAAAAATAGTTCTTCAGACACCCTTCCACCCATAAGCACTGAAAGGGTATGTTCTAAGTATTCTTTTGTATAATTGTGTCTGTCATCTAAAGGTAATTGCATGGTTATACCTAGAGCCTGTCCCCTGGGAACAATAGATACCTTGTGCACAGGGTCTGCCTTAGGCAAGACTTTTGCGACAATGGCATGACCTGCTTCATGATAGGCAGTAATCTTCTTCTCCTCATCACTAAGTATTACGCTCTTTCTCTCCTTGCCCATGAGTATCTTATCCTTTGCCTCTTCAAGGTCATCCATCTCTACCTTATCCTTATTCTTTTTTGCTGCAATAAGGGCTGCTTCATTTACCATATTTTCTAAATCTGCCCCAGAAAATCCAGGTGTTCCCCTTGCCAGTACCTCAAGGTCTATACCATCAGACATGGTCACCTTTTTGGAATAGATCTTTAAAATCTCAAGCCTCCCCCTTACATCTGGATTGGGAACAACCACCTGTCTATCAAACCTCCCAGGCCTAAGGAGTGCAGGGTCCAATACATCAGGCCTATTTGTGGCAGCAATTAATATCACACCCTCATTGGTCTCAAATCCATCCATTTCAACCAAGAGTTGGTTCAAGGTCTGCTCCCTTTCATCGTGACCGCC
>JALWFY010000083.1 GCA_027013815.1 Desulfohalobiaceae bacterium
AATATTCACGATTTTTCTTTGCCTGCTCAGTATCTTCTATAACATCCAAAATGGGTTTGTCATATTCATCTATTAAAATTACTACCCTTTGATTGTATTTGCGACATGCACCTTTGATTAATTCATCGAAACACGAAGCCATATCTTCTTTATCTTCACACTCAATACCAAGTCTTCTTTGATTATCCTTAAAAATAGAATATGCCCTGCTTTTAAGTGTTTCCAAGCTCTGAAAATTTCCAGCCCAGCTTATCTTGATAACAGGATATTTCTCACTAAAATCCCATTTGTCATAAATATACAGCCCCTTGAAAAGCTCTTTGTTTCCTTCAAAGATCTCTCTTAGGGTATCCAAAAACAAACTCTTTCCAAAACGCCTGGGACGAGATAAGAAAACATAATTATATTGGCTTATTATTTCATAGGCCTCTTTTGTTTTGTCTATATAAATATAGTCATCCTGCCTAATTTTTCTAAATGTGGAGATGCCTATGGGTAGTTTTTTCATAACAACTCCTTGTTGTTTAACTCAATCTATCAACTTATGGAGATTATTAAAAATTTGACTCTGTAACATTATTTATATAAACCCCATTTTGGTATAGATCAGAATTTAATGCAATATTAATTCTATACCTCAGTAATAGATAAAAGCTCTCAGATAGATTTTAGACCAGTTCCTATATACTACCACTCCATTTTTTAGCTATATCTTCTATATATACCTCATATCCTTAAAAAGGATTTACACAATCTTATATACCTTACACACAGTTAAAAAACAGCCTTTCCATTGATACCAGCATTAGATAAAATAGAAATTTCCTTTATTAACCCTATCACCTGTTTTTTTAGTTTTTTGTCTTTACCTGCCTTTATAAGATATCTCCTCGCTAGTTTGTACTTTTTTGCATAAAAGGCACAATATCCTGCCATTAGATACGCCTTATATGGTCTTTTTTTTAGCTTTGCTGCGTTTATAAATGCATATGTTGCATCATCAAATTTTTTTAATCTATAGAGTATTTCTCCCTTTAAATAATATAGTTTATATGTTTTTTTTGATATTAGCTCTTTTTCTATGTAAAGAAGGGCCTTTTCAGGATTATCTAGCCTTAGATAACACTGTGCTAGGGTAAAATAGATGTCTTTATATTGCTTATCTGATAGCTTTGCGTAAAATTTAACTGCATCCCTTGGTATATCTAATTGCATAAAAAGATCTGCAATGAGTTTTTCTTCTTTAGGAGTATAAGGATTAATATATCCCTTTATTATAAGCGTTGCTAGGGCGTCTTTATATTTGTTCTCATTTAAATATACATTAATTAAATAGTCCCACCATTTTGTATTAAAAGGATTATTATCTAAAAGAACTGACAGATAATTTTTTGCAGCATTAAATCTTTTTAATAAGATATATAGCTGAACCCTTATCTCTTGATATTGTACTTTATCTTTTATTGGCGCATTGGATAAAAATATTATGTACTTTAAGGCTTCTTTATATTTTTTTAAATCAAGCAAGATACTAACATATGTCTTTATCCATTCATATTTATTTTCCTTTAATAATATCATGCTTTTTAGCAAATTATATGCCTTGAGTTTTTCTCCTGAGTAGTAATAACAAATAGCTGTATTATATAAATATTCTCTATTTTGAGACATATTATATGCCATTTTAAAATATTTAGACGCCTTGAGATATTCTTTTTTTGCATAATAACAAGATGCCAACATCACATATACATCTATGTTTTTGTTATTTTGTTTTGTCAGGGAAATGAGTATTGGGATTGCCAAATCATAATCCTTTTGCAACACGTATGCATTTGCAAGATAGATTAATATTTTATCAGGCACATCTCTTTTCTTCTTTCTATATCCTTCTAATATATTAATTGCCTCATTATATTTATTTTTCTGCATGTATTTGTATGCACGATTTAAGACCCTTATATCCTGGGGGTCAAGGTCTCTGGCTAAACATATATGTGTATAAAGTATGATAAAAAATATACACACAAATAAAATAAAAATACAGTTTATTGATCTTATGATAGCTTTCATTGCTCTAATTTATATCTTATAGTGGTCTCCACAATGACCTTTACAGGTTCTCCATTAACAGTTGGAGGTTTAAATCTCCATCTTGAAATGGCATCAATTGTAGCTTTTTCAAAAAAACCCTTTGGCTTGGCCTGAATAATTTGTATATCACTGGTTTGACCGTTTTTATTAACAAGAAATTTTACTTTTACCCATCCCTCAATGCCAAGCATCCTTGCCCTCATTGGATACATAGGTCTTAGTCTTATAATAGGCATAAGGGGCGAATCTAAATCTCCTTGGGAATATATGGATTTTAACCTTGGTGGAGGGGATATAAAGAGTTTTTTAGAAATAGCAATCCCTGCACTCTCTGGAAGTTTAAAATTCAATTTAAAGGGCAGGACAGGGTGAATTTTTTTTGTAATATCTTGCTCATAGTCCATTTTTACCTTTATGGTCTTGATTTTTTGTTTTATATGTCTCTCTTGTGGTCTTTTTGTCTCAGGCTTATATGTCCTTGGCCTTAATTTTACAAGGTCTATTGAGCCCACATATGAGGTATAAGATTTTTTTTCTGGGGTTTTTGTCACTGTGACACACATGAAATATACAAAGAAAAAGTTTAAGATAAGGGCAACTGAAGTGGCAATAACCCAAGAGGATTTATATTGTTTATCCATAATATTATTCTCTTGGATTTTGAGCAGCTAAGGCAATATTTTTGGCACCTGCTAGTTTACAGGCATCCATGACCTTTATAACTGTACCAGTCTCACTCCTCTCATCTGCAACTATTATAATTGAACTTTCAGGATTCTCTGCAAGGGCCCTTTCTACATTGGGCTCCACTGCCCTGGGATCAATTTCCCTTTTGTCCATAAATATCCTGCCATCCTTTGTTATTCCAATTAATATATTGGCCTTTTTTTTCACACTTGCACTGGCAGCCACTGGCCTTTTTATATCCACCCCTGTTTCTCTCACAAAGCTAGTGGTTACTAAAAAAAAGATGAGTAGGATAAAGACCATATCTATTAAAGGGGCCATATCTATATCCAGGGTCTTTTTTTGTGCCCTGCGTGATGCGCTAATATTTAACATGACCTAACTCCCATTAATTATTCTCCTTAAGTACATCCCTGTTTTGGCAACCTTTTTTTTCAGTCTCCTTGCCCGTTGATTTAAAAAATTACTCATATATATTCCAGGGATAGCAATAAAAAGACCGGTTTGCGTAGTAATAAGTGCCTCTGAGATGCCACAGGCAAGGGCCTTTGCGTTTCCTGTGCCAAATATAGCTATGGCATAAAAGGTCTTGATCATACCGATTGTTGTGCCCAAAAGCCCTAAAAGTGGGGCAATGGAGGCAAGTAAAGAGATTATTTCAAGGCGTGTGTCTAAAGAATGTATAATCTTAACCACGGCCTCATCTACTATGGATGGGACCAGTTTGATGTTATATTTTTTCTTTAAAATCTCACATAATAGTATATCTGTAATCCCATGACTCAAGGAACATGGCTCTTTTTTGCCTTTAATTATTTCAACTAATTCATTTTTGCTAATATTTTTAGAATATAGTCTTTTAAAAAAAATCAGCCTTTCTATAATTAATATCCACATAATAATGGATACGCATATTAAGGGGAACATTACCACTCCCCCTTTTGAAATATAATCAATTATATTATATATAACTTCTACTATATCCATGTTGAGGCTTATCTCTCACCTGAGAAGACCAGGTTAATAAAACTAATTGCGTTTTCTTCCATAGAAGCTATATAGTTTTCGACTATCCTACTCAAGATAGTATGAAAAAACATAATGGGAATGGCAACTGAAAGCCCAAGCATAGTGGTAACAAGTGCCTCTGAGATCCCACTTGACATGAGTTTTGGATCTGATGTCCCAAAATACGTAATTACATGAAAGGTGTTGATCATCCCTGTAACTGTGCCAAGCAGTCCAAGCAATGGGGCGATCTTTGCAAGCATACCCAAGGTGGATAAAAACTTCTCCAGCCCTGGAATATGTCTTAAGATCTCTTCTTGGAGGATATTTTCTAACTCTTCCCTGGGAAGGTCTTTGTTTATGATCCCCTTAAATATTATATTGGGGATGGGCTTTTGTTTAAAACTCTGGCACAAGACCTTTGCCTGTTCCCATTTTTTATTTATTATAAGAGTTTTTAACTCATCCATAAATTGAGTTGAATCAATATATTTTTTTCTAAGTATGTAAAATTTTTGCAATATTAATATTAGCCCAATTATCCCAATTCCCAAAATTGGCCATACAAGGGGTCCACCACTCAATATATTTTCCCATAAACTCATTTCATACAAAAATTCCCTTATGGCACCACCTTTTGATATATCCACTGGGGCCAAAGGGGTTTTTCCTGATAAATATTTTTTAATTGACCTTCTGATCAAATACGGTGCAGGTTTTGATAGGGCGAAAAACCTCTCACTCTTATCTGAATAGAGCAAAAATCCCACATGGCCCCCTGTGCTATATATTTGAGTAAAAGGACCGATAAACAAGATATCTGCTTGTTTTTTTAACCCCTTTCTATCAATAAATTCTCCTTTTTTTAAACTCACTTCTGAGGTGTTTAATATCTCATCAAACAGAAGATCTGCCATTGTCTTTAGATCCTTCATCCCAGGAAAGGTTGCCTTATTTAATATAGGGTATAGTCCTCTTTCCCTATGCCTTTTGAGTGTGCTATAGGGACTTTGTTTTAATATGGATATTAAATCTTTTGCATTTATCCTTATTTGTCCAACCAATTCTTTTATATCTGATGTGTTTTTCTCAAAAATAGAGGATAATATTTCATATTCCTTATCAAGTGCCTGGATATCCTTTTTTAACCCTTTGGACTCAGATAAGAGGTCTTGTTTTTTCTTTTTTAATTCAGCTATCTTATTTAACAGGGCATTTCTATTATCTTGTATCTCCTGAAGTGTCTTTTTATAATCTTGTTGTGCCTTCTTTATCTCTATAGATGATTTTTCTAGGATATATCTTTTTTGTTTATCTATTTTTTTCATATTTATTCTTATATCTTGAGCCATAGAAGAAGTGGTCCAAAGAGGTATAGATAGAAGTATCAAAATCAATATTTTATTTTTCATGATTAGTCTCCACCCTACCAATAGGCAATTTTAACAGCATTACTGGCCTCCTCTTTTGTGCTATTTCTATTGCAGAAGATATATCCCTTGCTTCAGAAGGTTTTAGTTCCATCCATTTTGAATCTTGAGCATTATAGACTGCATATTTCTCCTTATCTGGGGACTGAAAAAACATAGCAATTCTACCTAATCTAAATATATTACCAGTTATTTGCTTTCCATTTAAAGTTATCTTATCTCTGTACACTCCCACTGTTCTACCATATTCTGCTTCAATAAAAAGTGCTTCCATGGTCTTTCTGTACTTTTCTGCAATAGATATTGAGGGATCATCTAATATAGTTTTTAGCTGTGTAAGCCTTTTCTCTCTTTCTTGCTTTAAAAAAGGCATATCTAGTTTTATAAACTCAGATAATCTTTTATATATGGAATTTAAATACGGCATGATACCTTGAGATATCTCTCCTGCCTTTTTTATCTCTTTATTTAATCTAGATATGGAGTTCTTTAAATAGTTTTTTTGTTTTTTCAAATCCATATTCTGATATTCAAGGAGCTTTATCTCTTGCACTAGATTTTCATATTCTTGCAAAAGACGCATCTTTTCTCTTTTCCAATTATCTTCTTTTATTTGGGCCTTTTTTTTGATTTCAATAGCCTTTTTAACCCTATTTGTTGCTGTTCCCACCATGTCCTTTGCAAGACAATTAGATGCAATATAAAATAAGATCAAAAATAAAATAGTTTTCTTATACCTCATACTACATCTCCTATGTTTAATCCCTGGCCATTGCAACGGTCTTGATTGCCAGGCCAAAGAATATTATTCCAAGGACAAAGAGTATTAAATATGAATTTAAATTAGGGATCTCGCCAAATGCACTTTTTCTTATTACCCTTGCTGCATGGGTAATTGGAAGGAGCTTTATAAAAATTTGCGCCCATCCAGGGAGTCTGTCCACTGGAAAGAATGTACCCCCTAAAAAGGCCATTGGGGTAATTACAAAGCTGCTTAAAAAGGCCTGGTCTGCATGGGATTTGACCAACATTGCCAGTGCCACTGCAATTGAGGCAAATACAAAGCTATTTAGCAGTATCCCCCCAAAGAAATACAGATTTAAATAATTTAAATGCACCCCAAATATATATCCAAGAAATAGGATTATAAATATGCCTAAAAACGCCCTGGTAATTGCTGCTGCCACTTCTCCCAACACATATGCAACATCTGATATTGGAGATGCCTGAAATTCATCAAATATTTGCCAATAAAACCTGGCAATATTGATCTCACTAGATATTCCAAAGGAATAGGTCATAGATGACATTGCCACGAGCCCTGGGATCAGAAATTCAATATAAGAATGTCCATGCACCACTACCTTGTTCCCCATTGCATATCCAAAGGCAATTAAATACAAAAGTGGAGATATACTCATACTGAGTATTTGTCTTTTAATCTTTCTCTTTAAAATTAATATCTCACGGAGATAAACTGCAAAAAATCCATTTATCATTGCATCTTCTTCCCTGTTAATCTTAAAAAAGCATCCTCTAAGTTTACCCTTCTAAGGCTAAAGCTACCTGTGTGGGTCAAGATATATTCCTTTGCTTGCTTCCTTTTTTCAAAATAAATGGTCTTTAAGGTGCCATCCTCTAGAAAATCAAGGGCCCAATTGCCAACACCTTGTATTAGATTCTCAGGGGAATCAATTGTAATTATACTTCCCTTATCTAAAAATGCCACCCTATGGGCTAAGAACTCTGCTTCTTCAATATAATGGGTTGTTAAAAAAATAGTTGTACCTTGCTCTTGTATCTTCTTTATGAGCGCCCAGAGTCTTCGCCTAATCTTTGCATCTAACCCTACCGTTGGCTCATCTAAAAAGAGAATGGAGGGAGAATGTATAAGTGCCCTTGCAATCATAATTCTTCTTTTCATTCCTCCGGATAACCTTTTTACCAGGGTGTTGATTTCCTCTTCCATATCCACATATCTTAGTACTTGTTCTATCCTCATTTTTCTATGTTTAGAGCCAAGTCCATATAACCTTCCATGTATATCTAGATTTTCCCTAACACTGAGTTCCATATCCAGATTTATGGACTGGGGCACTAACCCAAATTGGGACTTGGCCTGTTTTGGGTGTGTCTCTATGTGGTATCCATCTAACCATACGTCCCCAGCCGTTTTTTTTGTAAGCCCTGTGAGTATCCTAATAGTAGTGCTCTTGCCTGCACCATTTGGTCCAAGATAGGCAAACAACTCTCCCTTAAACACCTCTAGATTGACTCCATTTAAAGCAGGCTTGGAGCCATATTGTTTTTTTAATCCTTTTATTTTTATAACTGTCTTTTTGTCCATGACCTATTTAAATAACCCCATTGCTAGGTTCATCAAAAGGTTTTTTCCTTTTGCGATGAAAAAGGGCCATTTTACATGCCATGTCTATATCTTCAGGTATTATCTCTTCCCTTCCCTCATATGCTGCAATGGCCATTGCAGCCTTTAAAATAACAATATCTGCCCTATGTCCGTCCACTGAATTTTCTATACACCTTGATACAATCTTTAATTTGTCCTCTTTACTTATCTTGACTTTGTGATAATTTGAAATGGCCCTTTGGATCCTATTTTTTAAGTTCTCTTGTTCTTTTTCCCATTTTTTACAAAAGGCTTTTGGGTCTTTTTCAAATTCCAGTCTCCTGTCCATTATTATAAGCCTTTGTTCAGGGTCTTTTATCCCAGATACTTCAACACATAGCCCAAATCTATCTAAGAGTTGGGGTCTTAGTTCCCCTTCTTCTGGGTTCATTGTACCAATGAGCACAAATTTGGCAGGATGGGTAAAAGACAACCCCTCTCTCTCTATGGTATTAATCCCCATTGCTGCTGCATCTAATAAAATATCCACAATATGGTCTTCTAAGAGATTTATCTCATCCACATATAAAATCCCCCTGTGGGCCAGTGCCAAGAGTCCAGGCTCTAATCGTTTTTTCCCTTTTTTTAAGGCATATTCAATGTCCAAGGTGCCAACTACCCTATCTTCTGTAACCCCAATTGGGAGTTCCACTATCCTTACTTTCCTCTCTATTATTTCAGGGGGCATATGTTTTTCATCCCCGCCTTCCCCCATAATCTTTTTTGCCTCATAATAAAATTCTTTTTCTGTATCAGGAGAAAAATTAAAGGGATCATCTATAAATACCTGTATCCTTGGAAGGATATCTACTAAAGATCGTACCACTGTTGACTTTCCAGTTCCCTTTTCTCCTCTGATCAAGATCCCAGAAATAGAAGGATTAATAACATTTAAAATCAAGCCCAGCTTCATTAAGTCCTGACCTACTATAGCTGAAAATGGAAATAAATATTGTTTCATATGATCTCCCTTACTGTATTAACCAGATCATCTGCTTTAATGTCCTTTAATTTAAAATAATACCCCCCTAGAATATCAGCCAACCTCTTGCCTAATCCGAGATTTATCCTCCCTTTATCCTCTGTATCAATCACCAGGTGTTCTATTTGGTAATATTTTTTTATTTTTTGTGCAACTACTAACATATCGTCTATAGGGTTTTTAGCATAAAGAGGAATATTGGCCTTTCCATCTGTGATAATTATAAGTATAGGCCTAATACTTGGGTCTTTTATTAGTTCTATTCTTGCTGTATCTGCTGCCTTTACCAATGCATGGGACAAAGGGGTCTTGCCACCAACAGGGATTTTTTTAAGTAGTTTTGCCGCCATTTCCACAGAGGATGTTGGGGGAAGCACAAGTGTTGCGTCTCTCCTCCTAAATGTTATCATTCCAACCTTGTCCCTTTTTTGATAAGCATTTAAAAGTAGGGACATTATAGCCCCTTTTGTTGCTATCATACGCGCCTTGGCACCCATGGAACCACTTGCATCCACCACAAAGAGTAAGAGGTTTCCCACCTTTTTTTCCCTTACCTTTTGTCTAATGTCTTCTTGTTTTATGACTATAGGTGAAGTTTCATGTTTTTTTCTAAGTAGTTGGTATGGGGCAGCTGCCCTGATGGTTGCATCAATAGCAATATCATCAAAATTTTTCCCAATCCTTGCTCTGATATACCTGCCTTGCTTTAGAGAAGTTAAGGTCTTGGACCTCCTGCCTGACCCTTTTCTGTACAACCTGTCCTTTTTGGCTGCAAAGTCCTTTGTCTTAAAAACAGCTCCTATCTCATATATCTTTTCAGATTCTTTCTTATATTTTGATCCCTGGGATGAGTTGTGTGGTTTTATATCTTCTCCTTTGTTATGGGAGGTTAAATGATTTTTATTTGAATTTGGCCTGCTATGGGTATTGTTGTTTTTTTTATTTTCCTGATTATTGCCGGTTTTTTCTTTGGTTTCTGTGTCCTGATGATTATTTTGTGGGATCTTTCTCCTCCTATGATAAAGCACAAACTCTGCCACTGAGTTAATATCCCTTATGGTTACCTGCTTATGATTTTTAAATGCAGCATATGCCATTGCAGCCTGTGCCATAATGATCTCAGCCCTGTGCCCTGAGACGTTGTTTTCCATACATATCTTTACAATTAGGTCCTTTAGCTCTTTTTTTAGGTATATATTTTTTAATCTATTTCTTGCCATGAGGATCCTGCGACCTAACATATGCTCTTTTGTCTTGTAAATATCAATAAAGCCCTTTGGGTCCATCTCAAACATGATCCTTCTATCTAGGATCTTGACCCTTTTATAAATATCTCTCTCTCCTTTAACATTCACGCAAAGTCCAAACCTGTCTAAAAGCTGGGGCCTTATATCGCCTTCTTCAGGGTTCATAGAACCAATTAAAATAAAATTGCTCATTTGTTTTTTAGATATCCCTTCTCTTTCCACAATATTTATCCCAGAAGATACTGCACTTAAAATAGTTTCAACCAGATAATCGTGTAAAAGGTTTACCTCATCTATATACAAAATACCTGAGTTGGCCTTTGAAATTATTCCACTTTCCAACATGGGTTTGCCTGATTTTATGGTTTTTTCAAGGTCAATTCCACCAATTATATTGTCCACATCAGAGCTCAAAGGTAGTATATAAATCTTTATTAAAGGCAAGAGGCTATGTATTGATCTCACTATAGTAGATTTTCCTGTCCCTTTTTCTCCCTGTATAAGTACCCCACCTATTTTGGGATTTATTAGTGCAAGGATAAGGGCAAGTTTCATATTTTTTTGTCCAACTATGGCTGTGAAAGGAAAATATGTGTACATATTTGTACTCTTTTGTAGAAATTGGATGAGTTATATCTGCAAAAATATAGCCAAATGGAGATTAAGTCTCCATTTGGCTGTTATCTTTTATTAAAAGTAGAATTGTACACCTGCAGATACTGTTGTGCCTGGTGCTGGATAATAATAATTAGTTTTATACCACCTATATGCATATGCATCGTATTTTTTATCTAGCAGATTATCCACAGCAAAAAAAAGATCTACTTTTTTATATTTAAAATTCAGCTTTGTGTTAACAAGTCCATAACCAGGATACTGATCAGTATTTGCCTTATCCATCTGGAAATTAGATTGAGCATAAAAATTAATATACCACCAGAGAGAATAGTCTTTGCCATTTAATAGTTTGGTATTTAGGTCAATGCTTAATTTGTTATATGGTGTCTTGGTAAGTCTATTATGTTTTACATTGATGATCTCTGTTCTTGAAATCTTTGTAAGTAAGTCATCTGTATATCTTGCATCTGTATAACTATAATTAATTTTATAATTAAATCTTGAACAAGGTGATCCAGAAATGCTAATATCTATTCCTTTTATAGTTGCCTGGGATATATTTTGCTTTCCCATATATATTCCATTTTCATCATATACAAGATCAAGCATATCATCTATAACTATCCTGTATATACTTGTATCTATATTTAAAAATTTAGAAAAATTATATCTCACACCTGCTTCGTATTGGGTAAATTTCTCTGGTTTTAATGTATATTGATACTTTACTGCATAGGATGAACTATAGTAATAATCATATATATTAGGTGCTCTATATGCCTTGCTAAAACTAATATATGTACTTAAATTTTTTGAAAGATTATAGCTGATACTTACTCTTGGATTTAATTTATCAAAAGAAGGAGAATCATCGAATTTTTTTGTTCCTCCTTCAGAAAAATCATAATCTGGATCTAGATCAAACTCAAAATAGTCATATCTCACTCCTGCTACCAGGTTTAGATTTTTTAAAAGCTCTAACTCTTGTTGAAAAAAGAGGCCTATTTCCTTTCTAGTAAAATCTCCTGAATATTTTGGATCAAGCTTAGTATATGGGGCATCAATGAGCTTTTCGGTTGCCTTTATCTTATTTACATCAATAAAATCATGGTCATAGTCAAATCCTATGGAGGATAAGGATTTTCTATTTAGTATATTAGTCTTGTATGTAAAGACAGACCTTATTCCATGTACATATTCATTCAAATCTTCTTTATATGGATATCTTGTTGCCAATTTATAATTTTCATAACATTTATCTCTGGTCTTATAATAAAGTGTACTCTGTATATCATAATGTAATTTACTTATATTTAAGTTCATGCCAGTGATATAATCCCTATTAATAGTATCACTGTAATCTGGGGTCTGTGCCCTGTCTTCTCTTTCCTGTTCCTTGGTCAATGCCTTTGGAAAGAGTCGTTTTTTATTTATGGCGTTTCCATAAAAAGATAATTCTCCATAGTCGCCTAACCAATATCCAACCTCTCCATTGAAATAATATCCATCTAATAAAGTATAGTCCCTAAAACTCTGCTGTTTTCTTTTTTTTAGGCTGAGATTATAAAATATTTTTTTATGAGAACCATAAATTGTACCCGAATATCGTTGATCATCATAAGAACCCAAAATCGTAGATATACTCCCCTCAACAGTTTTTTTGCCTGTTTTTGTAATAATATTTATAACTCCCCTAGCAGAATCCCCTCCATAGAGTGCTGACAAGGGGCCTTTTACCACCTCAATTTTTTTTATGTTTTCAATAGGAATAGCGTCAAAATCAGTATATCCAAATTTTCCCATGTTCATGGGGATACCATTAAGTAACACCAAGGCCCCTCCACTCATACCTATCCTTGTCCCTCTCAAAGATATATGAGGATCGATTCCCGCTGCTGAAGAATAAAAGACACCAGGATATTTTTTGAGCACATCTGCCACTGTCTTTGCGTCCATCTGAGCAATGTCCTTTGCAGTTATAACCATTACATTTGATGGAACATCCATTAATTTATGTTTGGTCATGGTTGAGGTAACTACCATATCTTGTATTTTTGTCTTTTGAACTTCTTGGGCTGATACAAGGCCCACTATTCCAAAATACAAGATTATAGAAAAGAAAAATAAAAGTTTTAAATATGTTTTCATGAGAATTCCTCCTTAATTAATAATTTTTTATTAACTCCATCATTATTTTTTTTACAAAACTAATCAGTAAGTTCCTCTATTTCCCCTTCAATTTCCAAATATGTCTCCATGAGTTGCCTATGGGTCTTATCCTTTGGTTTCCACATGTGCCTATTTGCAGCCTCTAGTAACTTTGAAATAATATTGTGTAGTGCATATGGATTTTTTTCCTTCATCCACTGTTTTATCTCATCATCAAGGGCCAGCTTTTCCGCCACCTTCTCATACATCCAGTCTTCCATTACATCTGCTGTGGCATCCCAACCCAATATCACATCCATCATCTTTGAGATATCAGATGCACCTTTATACCCATGTCTTTTCATGCCATTTATCCACTTGGGGTTTGTAATCCTTGACCTGATTATGAATTTGGCCTCTTCTTCTGTAGAACGCATATTTATCCTCTGGGGGTCTGAAGAATCCCCTACATAGGAACTTGGGGCCTTGCCCCTAACACTCTTTGATGCCACAATAAGTCCACCAAAATAATTGTAAAAATCAGTACAGGACATCATATCGTATTCCCTGGAATCTTCATTTTTTACAGCAACGTCCATTCTAGAAAGCACTTGTCTAAAATTCTCTTCTTTTTTTTTGCCAAAATTATCCTTTCCATATGAATAGCTAGAATATGCAATATAGATATCTCCTAAGTCCTTGTGGTTTTCCCATTCTCCAGATTCCACCAATTCTGCGACCCCTGCCCCATATGAGCCTGGGGGGCATCCAAAGACCCTGATTGTTGCCTCTAAAAATGCCTGGTCTTGATTTAAACCCTGGGATTTATACATCTCAACATCCCTAAGCACATTCTTT
>JALWFY010000084.1 GCA_027013815.1 Desulfohalobiaceae bacterium
TTCATTATTACCCTAAGTAAATACTTTAATCTAGATCTATCACTTAAAGATACTATCTTCTCTTTCAATATCCTAGGAACCACTCCAAACTTTGCCTCTATGGCCTCTAAAACCATCTCCTGCGCCTCTCTAACCATTCCCTGCTGCATTCCTTGCTGTAATCCCTGCTGTAATCCCTGCTGCATTCCTTGCTGCATTCCTTGCTGTAATCCTTGCTGCATTCCTTGCTGTAATCCCTGCTGCATTCCTTGCTCAAGCCATTTTTGTGCTAATGATGGCATGGCTTTACCTCCTATATCTTCAATTATTGATTCTAAATCTTCTTCTTTTACATCTTTGCTTGCCACTAAATATTCAAGCACCAATAATACACTATCCTCATCTATTTGTTTTAAAATAGGTACTACTGATATTTTTAAATCTTTAAACTTATCAAATACATACTTCATGGCCAAAAGCCCAGCGCATAAATACAAATTCTTACTGCTTTTTATTATTGCATCATCTTCATACCTGTTGCTGTCAAATAAAATCACCTTAAAATCCACAAGATACTTCCTGACTTCTTCTGGCACATCAAAGTAATCTACAAATCTCTCTGGCAGATTATAACGACTCTTGCCATGGTAAAACACCACTGGAATTATGGGCCTAAGGGATCCCCTATTTTCCATATCTCTTTTCCACATAACTGACAAATAACTAAGTATTTGAATCAACACCTTTTTATCAGGATATGATTTATGCTCAAAAACAAAGTATAACTGCCCTTCCTCCCCCGCCAGCTTACACTTCACTGCCATATCCAGATAATATTTCTTATATTCCTCATCACTCTTTTCTGTATTTATAATTTCAAGACTGTTTAGATCAATATATCTAACAACCTCTCCTGGCAAAAACCCCTTTATAAAATCCCTTACATTCCTCACATTCCCCATGAGTTTCTTGAAAAAAGTATCGTGAGGTCGCTTTACATCTATCTCTATCTTTTTCTCTTTCATGTTTCTTCACTCCATTTCCCTATCACTACAACACCCTCTATCCAGACTCAAGCAGTAATTTTTTAATTGAAAATTGAGAATTTAGAATGGAGAATTATTTTTTTAATTCACTTTTAGTTTCTTTGCTGACTTTATAATTGATACCAGTAACTTTATAACTTCAACCAGATCCTCTAGTAAACTTTCAGCTTCTTTGATAGATAGAAACTTAGTTTCTCTTAATAACTCTATCCAATATTTAGATTCTCTTGCTTCTTTTAAAGCTATTGACAATTTTGAAATAAAATCATTTTTACTCTGGGCATCCTGAGCCTCATTTATATTAGCACCTATTGAAGTTCCACTTCTTAATAATTGTTTTGATAAAACGAATTCTTTTTTCTCTCTACTAAGATATTTATATAAATTAACTACCCTAACAGCAAATTTAAATGACTTTTCAACCAGTATATTATCCTTCTTCAATTCTCCATTCTCCATTCTCAATTATACAGCTAATCTCTTCATAGAATACACTCCCTCATCCTTGAATACAGGTACAAATTTTCTTTCTCTCTTCACGCCTAAAAGCCCCTTTATCTCATCAAACACTCCCTGCACAAATCTCTTGCTGCCCAGCACTCCTGCATCTGTAAAATATCTGCACCTATACCTGAATACTTCTGTCTTCTTTAACCTATAATCTCTCTTCCTTTCTTCATTAACTATCTCTTCATCTATCACCGCTCCCTTGCCAGCATCTATTAATCCTGTCTCATACACAAACTCACGATACTTCCTAACTATCTCCTTCTCATCAAACTCATTCCATTCTTTCATCCCAAAATCCACACTTAATAAATCATCTTTATTTCCTGACTGTATATGATAACCCAATGAACACCACCTGTATTCTTCTGGCCTCTTTACAATTCCTACCCGCACTGCATTTAAATCCACATATGCCAGCAAATTTACAAGCGTTAAACCATCCTCTACTATCAGGCTTTTAAATCGTTCACTCCACAATGTCCCTCGCCTGGCATACTTCTTATTAAAATATCTGCTAAATCCCTGCTTTATCTCCTTCACATACCACGACAAACTGCATAATTTCTTCTTTAACCTCTTAAGCTCAAACTCCGGCCCAGGATGCTTTACATCATACAACCTCATATTCCTTGTCCGTATCCTTAAACGGCAACCCATCCAGAGCTGTCCTCGATATTACATGATATACTGTAGGCTCATCTTCCTTCAAAAACCTCGCTATTCTTGGCATGACAGACCTCCTATATAAATTGCCTCTAATATTTTTATCCAAATATTCGATTCTGATATAGGTTATTAAGTATCCCTTTTTTCTCTTCTATTCTCAATTCTCCATTATCAATTCTCAATTATATTGTATTATTCGCCTGTCCCCTTTTTACTGTCCATATTCACCATTATATCTTTCTAAAAAATTGGGGCATTTCAAAATTTTTCATTTCTCCATTCTCAATTATCCATTATCAATTCTCAATTATATTGCATTATTCGCCTGTTCCCTTTTTTTCTCTATTTCCTTACTTAATAGAAAAACAAATTTTGTATTTGTATAAAAATATCTTCTCCATAATCTTTTTGGATCTTGAAGTAGCCTATATAGCCACTCCAAACATAATTTTTGCATCCATTTAGGAGCTCTTTTTTGCATACCTGTAAATATTGGAAAAGCAGCTCCAACACCTATCATAACAGCATTTATTTTACCTTTCATTTCTGCCATCCATTTTTCCTGTTTTGGACAGCCTAATGAGACAAAGACAACATTTGCTTTTGTATTATTTATAATTTCAATTATATTATTTTTTTCATCATTAGTAAGTTCTCTGAATGGTGGAGAAAACATTCCAGCAACTGTAAGTCCTGGATATTCTCGCTGTAATCTTTTTTTCATTTCATTTAAAATATTAATAGTTGAACCATAAAAAAAAGCACTTAAATTATTTTTTTCTAATTCTTTCAATAAAACTGGCATTAAATCTGGTCCGGGGATTCTCTCCTGCTTAATTCTATAAATTAATCTTAAAGCCATAATCAAAGGCATACCATCTGGTGTTGTAATAATTGCATTATTCACAACTTCCTGAAAATTTTTATCGTTATAAGCTTCAATTGTCATATGAACATTAGCCACGCATATGTAATTTGATTTTCTTTTCTTAGCAAGTTTTATAATCTTAATTAAAAAATCTTGATATGAACCTATTGACACATCTATAGTAATAATTCTTTTTTTAGGAAGCATTCATCACATCCCTGTATATATATATTAAATTTTCATAATTTTTTGTTGGAGTATATTTTTCTAAATATTCATTTCGTGTGTTTTGATAAAATATTTTATTATTTTTCTTTATAAATTCTTTAATTTTATTCTTTAGTTCTATATAATTTCCTGATTCAAAATGTAATCCAGTGTAATTATCTACAATTAATTCTAGAGGAGTTCCAATATTGGAAGCTATTACCGGTGTTCCTGTTGAGAAGGCTTCAATAATCACTAGTCCAAAAGTCTCATACCATTCAGAAGGAAATATTAATGCCTTACTTTTTTTTATAAAGTTTATAATTTCATTTTTAGATTTAAAACCTAAATATTTTATATTTTTATTTTCTTCGGAATACCTTACCACCTCACTTCTTAAATCCCCATCGCCTACTATTGTTAAACTAAAATCAGTTCCTTCAAATGCTTTAAGCATTGTTAATATTCCTTTTTCTTGTGATAATCTCCCAATATACAAGAAGTAATTTTCTCTATCCCGGTATCCTTCTCCAAAATCTTCTGAAAAATTAGGTTTTACCACAAACTTTTCTTTAGGAATATTTATAGAAGATGATAAAAATTTATTTTTCTGAAAATTCGTTAGTGTTATAAATTTATCAACTTTACTATGCCAAGTTTTTATATATCTATGAATACTTGTTACTAAGGATAGAGATAGAGTTTGCATAAATGAATCCCTATAACATTTATGTATAATACCTGGATAAGGAAAAACTTTATTTATACATTTTTCACAAATCTTTCTTTCTCTAAATAAAAGGGCATTTGGACATATTAATCTATAATTATGCAAAGTCATAACTATAGGAATATCATATTTTTTTGCTGTGAAAAATATTGAAGGTGATGCTATTGGGAAAAAGTTATGAACATGAATGATATCTGGCTTAAAAGAATTAATTTTATTCTTTAAAATTGTAGCTGATTCGGGATTGTAAATAC
>JALWFY010000085.1 GCA_027013815.1 Desulfohalobiaceae bacterium
GTATTAAAGAGAAATGAGCAGGGAGAGATTTATTACAGGGGGCTTCAACTGGCCAAGGGATATCATAACAAACCAGATGAGACAAAGGAGTGCTTTTTACCTGATGGATGGTTCAAGACAGGGGATAGGGGCTATATTGATGAAGAGGATTTTGTATATTTTGTGGATAGGATGAAGGATTTAATCATTGCATCTGGATATAATATTGCTCCTGCAGAGGTGGAAAACGTTTTGTACCGTCATCCAGCTGTGGCAGAAGCAGCAGTTATTGGGGTCCCTGATGAATATCGAGGTGAAACAGTAAAAGCAGTATTGGCTCTTAAGTCAGAATATAAGAATAAAGTAACCGAGGAGGAGATAATTGAATTCTGTAAAGAACATTTGGCCAATTTCAAGGTCCCAAGAATAGTTGAATTTAGGGATGAGCTTCCAAAAAGTGCAGTGGGGAAGATACTTAGGAGGAAATTAAGGGAAAATTAAAATAAAAAATTTAAATTTAAGGAGGGGGAGATTATGTCATTTGAACTTTATAAAAATTTAGTCCAAAGGGTATGTGTTGGGGATATATTTAGGAGAAGGGCATTTAAATCCCCAAATGAGTTGGCTGTAATAGAACCAAGGGGACCAAATGATATTAGGCTTAACTTTAAGGAGTTAAATGAATTATTAAATTCTTTTGTTTGGGAACTGAGAAAATTGGGCATTAAAAAAGGAGATAGGGTTGGATTGCTTGGCCCAAATTCCACAGAATATTTGATCTGTCTCTATGGATGCGGAAAAGGGGGATTTGAGGCTGTACCTTTAAATCCACTTTTAAATCCAAATGACCTTTTATATATCCTTAAACATTCTGATATAAAGCTCATTATCTTTGATGATAGGCTATATCCAAATATAAAAGATTTTATTCCTAAACTGGATTTTATTGAACATTTTATTTCCCTTCCAATAGTAGGCCATGAAGTACAAGATGGTGTTGTTGTCTTAGATGTGCTAACTTCCAAAAAAACAGATGAGATAGAAGATGTGATTATAGAAGATAGGGACAATTTTGAAATACTATATACAAGTGGAACTACATCAAGGCCAAAAGGTGTCCAAATATCCCATCTATCAGTATTTATAATGTCCCTTAGTAATTTAATTGAGATAAATATCCATCCCCCAATAATAGGTACAACCTTGATGCCCTTATTTCACTGTGCTCAGCAGACCTTAACTACCTCTACACTGCATGTTGGTGGAACAACTGTTATATTCCCTTCATTTGATGTAGAGCTTTTACTTAAAACAATAGAAAAGGAAAAGATAAATTTCATATTTTGCCTACCAATGATGTATAAGACCATGGTGGAACACCCCTTGAGCAAAGAAGTTGATTTATCAAGCATTAAAAAATGTATATATGCAATGACCCCCATGGATGAAAACACACTTAAAATGGCAATGAAATGTTTTGGGGATGATGCAGAATTTGTTTTAGGTACAGGACAGACTGAATGTTTCCCATCTACCAATGCCTTTAAACCAGAATGGCAATTAAAAAAACAGGGAAATTATTGGGGTGAATCAGCACTTGTTTTGGATACTGCGGTTATGGATGAATTTGGTAATATCTTACCTTCAGGAGAGATTGGTGAGATTGTGTGGCGAGGACCTGCAGTTATGAATGGGTATTTAAAAAATGAACAAGCAACTAAAGAGACGTGGGAATATGGATGGCATCATTCAGGAGATCTGGGATATTTTGATGAAGATGGACTTTTGGTATTTGTGGACAGAAAAAAGGACATGATAAAGACAGGTGGAGAGAATGTTCCATCTGTAAAGGTTGAAAGGGTAATACTCTCACACCCAAAGGTAGTGGGAATTGCTGTTGTTGGGATTTCCCATGACAAGTGGGGAGAGGCAGTGACTGCCTTTGTTGAGCCCATGCCAGGAGAGGATATTGATCCAAAAGAGATAATTGAGATTTGCAAAAAACAACTTTCTCCATTTGAGGTGCCTAAAAAAGTAATAATAAATGAATCTATGCCAAAGACTGCAACAGGAAAACTGCAGAAAAATATCTTAAGAGAGATGTATAAGGATTTGTATAAATCACAAGGTGAATAATTAGGAGATGTCCATGGAATTTAGAGAGCAATATATAAGTCCTGAATATTTTACAAAGTCCCATGAATTACTGAGAAAAAGTGTTAGGGACTTTGTAAAAAAAGAGGTTTTGCCAAATATAGACAGTTGGGAAGAAAATGGTGTCTTCCCCAGAGATATTTATAAAAAGGCAGGAGATATAGGGATATTGGGTATAGGATACCCTGAGGATGTTGGGGGTACTCCAGGGGATATTTTTTATAAGATTGCTGCAACAGAAGAACTAATGAGGTCAGGATCAGGTGGATTTGCTGCCAGTCTTGGTTCCCTTGATATTGCAATACCTATTATAATTAGACATGGAACAAAAGAGCAAAAAGAACGATTTGTAAAACCAGTTATTAGAGGTGAAAAAATAGCAGCACTTGCAGTTACTGAACCATCTGGGGGATCAGATGTTGCAGATCTAAAGACCACTGCCAAAAGACAAGGAGGATTTTATATTGTAAATGGCTCAAAGACCTTTATCACAAGTGGTTGCAGGGCAGATCAGATTACCTGCGCAGTAAGGACAGGGGGAGAAGGGGCAAAGGGTATAAGTATTTTAGTAATAGAGTCTAGTACGCCAGGATATAAGGTATCTTCTCCTTTAAAAAAAATGGGATGGTGGGCATCAGATACTGCACAGATATTTTTTGATAATTGTAAGGTCCCTGCTGGTAATTTGATTGGAGAAGAAAACAAAGGATTTTATTACCTTATGGAAAATTTTCAGACTGAAAGACTTCAGCTAGCCATTATGGCAAATATGACTGCACAAATGGCCTATGAACAAGCATTAAATTATGCAAAAAATAGAGAGGCCTTTGGACAAAAGATAAAAGATTTTCAGGTAATAAAACACAAACTCGTGGACATGGCCACATTAATTCAGGTGAGCAGGGAGTTTACCTATAGGATTGCTTCTATGATAGACCAGGGGAAAAATTGTATAAAAGAAATAGCTATGGCCAAAAATTTTGCGTGTATGGTGAGTGATAAGGTAGTTTATGACGCAGTTCAAATTTTTGGTGGGTATGGATTTATGAGAGAGTCTTTGGTAGAGAGATTATATAGAGATAATAGAGTTCTTTCAATAGGTGGAGGAACAACTGAGATCATGAAGGAGATAATATCAAAATTTATCTTTTAAGAGGGGGAGGATATGGAAAAAAATTTTATTATTAGAAATGTAAAAGACGTACAAGAGATTGAAAAGGTTCCTGTAAGGGAGAGGATAAAAGAAAGAAGCACTTATGAGCTTTTATGTAAAGGTGCATCAATAAATCCAGACGCACCTGCAATTAGTTTTTTACTCAGTGGCGATGCCTACAAAGATCCCCAGGTAATCCCATATAGAGAGTTTATTAGAAAGATAAGACAAACAGCAAATTTGTTTTATGATTTGGGTGTAAGAGATACAGATGTTGTAACATATATTCTTCCCAATATACCTCAAACCCACTATGTGTTATGGGGTGGGGAGACTGTTGGGATCGCAAATCCAATAAATCCATTATTAGAGCCCCATGTAATAAGGGACATATGTAATGCTGCAAATACCAAGGTGTTAGTTGCTTTAGGAGAGTTTCCTGGTTCAGATATCTGGGACAAGGTAGAGAAGATAATGGATGAAATTCCGTCTCTAAAATACATAGTAAGGGTAATGGGTCCAACTGATAAATCTAAAAATATTATTGGCTTTGAAGAAGTTATTGAAAATTACAATGGTGATACTCTGGATTTTAAAAGGGATATAAAACCAGATGACATTGCATCAATATATCACACAGGTGGCACAACAGGGAGGCCAAAACTTGCAAAAAGGACTCATTGGAACGAGATAGTGGTATCATATGACATAAGATGGGCAGCAGGTCTAAATCCCGGTGAAACTGTGATGGTTGGACTTCCTTTATTCCATTGTAATGGCACCATTGTAACAGGACTTACCCCGTTTTCTGTGGGAGGTCATGTGGTAATGTTATCTCCTAGAGGTTATAGAGAACCAAGCATAATAAAGAATTTTTACAAGATCGTTGAACATTTTAGGCCTGTATTTTTTAGCTGTGTCCCCACTGTGCTTTCAATGCTCCTTGAAGTTCCAACTAAAGGGTGCGACATATCTTCTCTAAGATATGTAGTATGTGGAGCAGCTCCTTTAAGTGTTGAGCTCTTTAGACGTTTTGAAGAAAAGACAAAGATGAAGATATTAGAGGGATATGGTCTAACAGAAGTTGCAGTTGCCTCTTGTGTAAATCCAAAGGATGGGGAGAGAAAGATAGGATCAGTTGGGATTAGACTGGCCTATCAAGATGTGCGCACCTTTATCTTGGATGATAATGGGAACTTTGTAAGAGAGGCCAAAACAAATGAGATTGGCGTGGTGTGTATTTCAGGTGAATGTGTATTTAAGGGTTATGTGGAAGATGAACACAACAGAGGGATCTGGCCCAAGGAAGGGTGGTTTAACACTGGAGATTTAGGAAGGATTGATGAAGATGGATACCTTTTTTTAACAGGTAGAAAAAAGGACCTTATAATTAGAGGCGGTCACAATATTGATCCTTCAATAATAGAAGAGACCCTATACAAACTCCCACAAGTAAAGACTGTGGCAGCAGTGGGAAGGCCTGATGCATATGCAGGAGAGGTGCCTATTGTATTTGTGGAACTTGTGGAAGGTGCAAAGATCACAGAAGAAGAATTAGAGGAATTTGCAAGACAAAACATCGGTGAGAGGGCTGCAATACCAAAGGAGATAATTATTGTGGATCAGATTCCTTTAACCCCAGTTGGAAAGGTGTTTAAGCCAGCCCTTAGATGGGATGCTACAAAAAGGACATATGAAAGGGAACTTTCTAAATTAAAGGATCTTATAGAAGATCTCTCAATTAAGGTTGGTGACGACAAACTTCACGGAACCAAGGTGGAGATAAAGGCATCTCCAAAGGAAAATGTTAGCAAAGAAGAGCTTAGGAGCAAGATAACAGAGGTTTTGGCACCTTATCCATTTTACTATGAAATAATCTTTTAAAGGAGCAAGTATGTATAAATTAAATTATGATCCTTTGATATGTAAGGGATGTAAAACTATTGATTGTCTTGTTAAGTGTCAATATCAGGATTTTAAGGATATAAACAGGGCAAGGGAGGAGAAAAATAAGATATTAAATGGTGAGTATTCAAAGGTGTTAGATGATTGTAGGACGTGCTATGGGTGTGAAGAATATTGTCCAAATAACAATCATCCCTTTTATCAAATAGTTGAGTTGCAGGAAAAATTAAATATCAAAAATGTTCCAGATCCTATATTTAAACAACAACTGAGGATGATGGGACCAAAAAATAGGATAAAAACACAGTCCCTAAAGCCACCAATAATTGATATGTGTCTCTTTCCTCAACTTATAGATAATATAAAGGGCAAGTTGTATGAAGGTGCTTCTATTATATGGGGAGGGGATATATTTTGTAATATCATGTGGCTCCACTGTGCAAATATGTCAGTAATACTAGATAGGCTTCCCAAGATGATTCAGAATATATATGAGTATTATATAAAACAAAGTGAAACAGATGAGATAATCTGTTTCCACGATGAATGTTATGGTGCATTTACACAACTAGCTCCTGCTTATGGCATTGATGTGCCTTTTAAGCCTGTTCATATATTTGAATATATTTCTAAAAAATTAGATGAACTAAAACTCCATATAAAACCCTTGAATCAAAAAATAGCTTACCAAAGGCCATGTTCCAATAGACTCTGTTCGGATATGGATGAAAAATTAGATGAGATATTTCATAAAATTGGGGCAATAAGGGTAAAAAGGACCTATGATAAAAACACACCACTTTGTTGTGGAAGTGTTTTAAGGATACAACAAAAAGACAGAGAGGCAGATGAGATTCAAAGGGAGAATATTTCAGATATGAAGGGTACAGGTGCAAGGATTGCTGTGTTTAATTGCCCAATGTGCATGATGACCCTTGGGGAAGAAGTTGCAGCACAAGGCCTTTTCCCCTTGCATGTATCTGATTTAGTTAGACATGCATTAGGGGAGATATAAAAATTTAGGGAGTAGATTATGATGCAAGAGTTAATACAAGGACTAAAAGATATAGTAGGTGGAGAATATGTATCAACTCACTTAGAAGATAGATTTTTTTATTCAAGGGATGGTGGAACAATGGAGTCCTTTGAGCCAGATGTGGTGGTGTTGCCACAAGATTCTAATCAAGTGAGTAAGATTTTGTCCCTTGCAAATAAAAATAAGGTCCCAGTTTATTGCATGGGCGCAGGACTTACCTTGTCTGGCCTTCACAGGGCCATCTCAGGTGGAATTTTGATTGATATGAAGAGGATGGACAAGATAATAGAGGTAAATGAAAGGAGTAGATATGTAGTTGTAGAAGCAGGTATATCACAGGGGAAACTGCAGGCGTATCTCAAAAAGAATTATCCTCATTTAAAACACTCAATGCCAGATGCACCACCTGCTGCAACTATTGGGGGAAATGTTGCTATCCATGGATCAGGACATTTGTCCTTTTTAGGTGGATTTCATTCAGACATGGTAACAGGATTGGAAGTAGTGCTTGCAGATGGAAGAATAATCAGGACAGGGAGTTGTTCTGTGTCAAATTATTGGTTTGCAAAGGCACCACTACCTGATCTATCTGGCCTTTTTTTAGGATGGTTTGCAACCACAGGCATAATTACAAAGGTTGGACTCAAACTATATCCAGCCCATCCCCTATCTGATGTTAGGGTGTTAATATGCGAAGATCCAAAAATTATGGAAGAGATTATCTTTAAGGTCACAGACTTAAATATTGCAGAGGACATTATTACATGGATGACCCCAAAGCCAGATTGGGCCAGGGGGTTTTTGCACTGCAATGTCATCTATGGTGCAAAGACCAAAGATGAGCTTATCTTTAAAAGGGATCTTTTATTTGAACAAGTAAGGGATTTAATTGATAAAAAGGTTACAGGTTTTTTGCCCTTGCTTCCCTTTATGAAAAAAAGATTTTTAGATGTGCCAGGCAAGGATTTGGTGAGGTTTGCTGATGTGAGAAAGGGCGGGGGATTTGAATATGTTGGTGCAATGATTCCTACAAACCTTTTTTCAGATGCATATAAATTGGGGCTAGATATAGCACAAAAACACAAAGTTGCCTATTCCCTGGGATCTAGGATTATTGGAAATTCCCATTCAATGATGTTTTTTTATGCATATGCATTCAATCGAGCAGATTTAGCAGATGTAAAAAATGCGCAAAATGCCTTATATGAAACCAATAAAAAGGTAATTGATATTGGAGGGATACCCTGGAAGGCGGAGATCCCAGCACAAAAGGAGATCCTAAAGAAAATGGATAAAAATACAAAAGGGTTAATTTTTGAACTCAAAAAATTATTGGACCCAAATCATATAATGAGCCCAGGAAATCTGGAGGAGTGATATATGAAGGTTACAGACATTTTACATAGGTGTTTTAGGTGTGGGTATTGCAAATTTCCCTCTAATTATGAGGATTTTAATTGTCCAAGCTATGTTACATATAGGTTTGAGACCTTTTCCCCAGGGGGGAGGATGTGGGTCATTAGAGAGTGGTTAGATGGAAGGCTTGAGACAAGCAATAGATTTAAGGAAATTTTATATTCTTGTGCAACTTGTTCAAATTGTGTAAATCACTGCGCATTTCCTGATTTTAGGGATATGCTCTTAGATGTATTTAGGTATGCAAAGGAGAAATTAATAGATGAAGGAGACGTTCCTCCACCAGTTAGGGATTATTTAACAAATTTATATAAGTTTAAAAATGGCTTTGGAATACCTCAAAAAAAGAGGTTTGAATGGGCAGAGGAGGTGGAGGATTATGATTCAAAAAAACATAACTATCTTTTGTATGTGGGAGATGAAGCGTGTTTTGATCCAGTTGCAAATAACATGGCAAGATCTACTGTTGAACTCTTTAAAAAGATAAATGTGCCCTTTGGGATACTCACAACAAGGGAGATATCAGATGGATTAGAGGCATACAATCTTGGAGAAACAGAGCTCTTTAAGGAGATTGCAAAAAGACTTTTAGAAATTTTTAAGGAGGTAGAAGCAAAAAAGATTGTAACCATCTCACCTCACAGCCTGTATGTGTTTAAAAAAATATATCCTGCTTTTTTTGATATGGATTTTGAGTTTTATCACTACACTCATGTAATTAGAGAAAATCTATCTAGGTTAACAAACTCAAAGATTTTTAAGAAAATATCATACCACGACCCATGTTATTTGGGTAGATATCTCAAAGATTATACTACAGTGAGAGATATTTTATCTTTTTTTTGTAAAGATTTTTTAGAGCTCTCAAGAAATAAGAAAAATAGTCTATGTTGTGGAGGTGGGGGGGGAAATTTTTACACTGCTCTAACCCAAAAAAATTTAGAAAACAGTGCTAAAAAAAGAATAGTGGAAGCATTAGAATTGGGTGTTGATTGTTTGATTGTTTCCTGCCCCATATGTTTAGTTATGCTAAATGATGCAAAGAAAACTTTGGGACTAGATGATAAGATAGAGGTCATGGACGTATCAGAATTTATCTTAAAATATGTATAAGTTTTTGTGTTAACTAAATTATTTTTTAATAAATATTGACATCAAGAAAAAACTTTGTTCATAATACATTACATGTATTTTTGACTTATCGCTTGGTAGAGGTTGGTTAAGGGACTGTGTAAAAAAAAGCAAAAGGAGGTAAAGGTATGAAGCTATGTTTTAGGTTGGTAGTTATTTCCCTTGTGTTAGTCCTTGCAGCATCCTTTTCTTTTGCTGCAGATCAGGCAACAGACATCACAAAGGAAGTCTTGGTTGGTCCTGGATCTGTTGCTATTTCAACCCAAAAGAATATCTTGATGTCTTTTGGAGCTCAGATAAGGATGATCCCCACAACTGAAGTAAATTGGGATTTTGGAATGTCAAAGGACTTAAAAGACAGAGGTCTTACAGGTTACCTTGGTGGTGCACTTAATAAATCATTTTTTAAAGACCATGTAAATGAAGGTGGTTGGGTGAACAACGGTTATATTAGGTCAGAGGATCGTCTATATTTTAATGCAATGCCAAAGGATAGGAAATGGAGTTTTTATGCTGCGTTAGAATTTGATGATGCACTTGATACAGAGGTTGTTGATGTAAGGGGTGGTAGAGACAAGGAGCATAGTGCTTTTGGGCTTGAGAGACTACATGGCACCATGGCCCTTCCATTTGGTTTAAGACTCCATGCTGGTTGGGATATATGGGGCACAGATATTATTGATGGTGGTGGACTTGTATATGGGGATGATAACCCGGGTTTTTGGATTACAGGTGGCTCTGGTCCTATAAGTTATTCAATAGGCTATTTTAAGCTTGGGGAAAATAATTTTCAAAATAGCATAACAGATTTAGAAGATGAAAATAACAATGATAGAGACTTGTACGCAGGATATCTAGTGTATAAAATAGATAATAATAACAAGATAAAAGTGTTTTATACTTTTGATCAAATAGAAGGTGTGAGGACTGGAGATTTTTTAAATTATCTTTTATATAATTCTTACAAAAAGAAAGCTACTTATGACCCCAATAATGCCACATATGCTGCTATGGTGAATGCTTTCACAACTCCAGAACCAAGACGTACAATCCCACCATTTAGGTGCATATTATACTGGTAAATTTAATGGATTGGAGATATTTTTTGAGGGAGTATATCAGTTTGGAAAAGTAGATGATGTAAAGGGTGAACCTTATGGCGAGAACGACTATGATATATCTGCATATGCCTTTGCTGGGGATGTTGCCTATGATTTAAAAGATCTTGTTGGATTTACTTTTAAGCCACATATTGGATTTATCTATACATCAGGTGATGACGACCCAAACGATGATGAGTTAAATGGTTATACTGGTGTTGAGAATTGTGAGAGGTTTTCCAGATACTGGGGCGGTGAAAATACAATACTTGGGGATACAAATTTTGTCCTTGGAACAGCCCTTTATAGTTATTTACCTGAGTATTATGGTAATGGAGATCCAATCGCTACTGGAGGACTTCAAAATCTAGCAGGAAGCGGTAATGGTAGGGGCGATAATCCTGGTATGACCATGTTATCTTGTGGTCTAACTGTGGCCCCAAAAAGGTTTATTATTTATAGGACAAATGTAAACTCTTTTTGGTGGAATGAAGATATTTATGTTAAAAGCTTTATAGATGCGCAGACTACTACTAAAGTAGAAAGTGATTATGCTGGAACAGAATGGGACAATGAGCTTATCCTTGCATTTTCAAAGCACACATTTATCAAAGGTCAGATGTCATTCTACTTCCCTGGCGATACTGTAAAAGACGTAACCAGCGCCTTAACATCATATACAAATCCCGCAACTGGCCAAGTAGTTAAAGGCCCTGAAAGCGATGACACTGCTATGAGGTTTGCAGCAGAGCTTATCTGGACCTTTTAAAAAAATAGAGAGACATTTAAGGAAACACAGTCCCTTAAAATCAAGGTCCCCCAATTTTGGGGGACTTTTTTTATGGATATAAAATTATAAAGATGTTAAATAGAGAGAAACCCTGACATATAACAAACTAAAGTTCCGAAACTTGCGGTTAATATGTAAAAAAGGCAAAAGGCTAAAGGACTCCAATATGATTTTGGGTGTTGAATTTTGGATTTTGGATTAATTTTTAAAAGAGATTTTGTTCCTTATTTTAATTCAAAATTCAAAATTTATAATTCAAAATTTAACAAATAGCCCTTAGCCATTATGAACAATGGGTTAGAATTGAAAAAAAACGTAAATTTTTTTCACGTTTTTGCAATAAAAAGCATAAAGGAGGTCTTTTCATGAAAGGGCATATTTTTTTATATGGCAAAAGATTGGGAGTATTGTTTTTATTGGCCTTACTTATTTCATCATGTGCATCTTTTAATGGCAAAGGGCCTGACATTGTGTCTGAAAAAAAGCATGGTAAATTTTCAAATGCCTATGTTAGAGAAATTACAATAGACCAGCCATTTTTGATATCTGGTGATTATTTCAGGGAAAGACCTTTGCCTAAAAATACCCTTGATCTTGGCTCTTTTTTTAAAAAGAACAAGAACCTTGAGAAAAGGGTGGCAGAACTAGAGAAAAAGGTAGAGAACAAAGAGCTAGTAAATCCTGGGAATACCCTTTATCCAAAGGTTCCCTCTGTTCCCAAGAAAACTCCTGGAACACTTAAGAACAAATTTGGGATATTGTTCTTGACCCCATGCACATTACTTAAGGATACCATGTCAAATAGATTTCAGATTTTGCAAAGGGATACCAATTTTTTGTTTTATTCAGATGCACAATTAAGGGAAATCCTGTTACCTTCAGGATGCCTTAAGACAAATAACAAAAAGTGTATAATAAGAAATCTTGCACTTTATCCTGGAATTAGGTTTTTGCTTTTAGTTAAGGCCAAAAAAGATATAGTCTCTTTTCCTAGTGATTTGGAACTAAATATACATATTATTGATACAGGACTTTTATATGAATATCCAAGCATAAGACTAAGATCACATATTAAAAATAAGAAAGAATACAATATGTTTTTGGATAAGGTAATTGGTGGGGTCATGGAACTTTTAAAAACAAAGACCAGTATCATGGGTTGGTATGCCAGGATATTTTCATCTAAAGGGGATAAATATTATTTAAATGCTGGTATGTTATCAGGACTCAAGACTGGACAAATACTTAGAGTAGTTGAATATCAGACCCCGATTTTGGCACCTACAGGAGTCCCTGTTGCATGGAGTCCTGGACCAGTACTTGGTAAACTGAGGGTGACGAGATTACTTGGGGAAGATATTGCCCAATGTGTTCCTTTGGATAAGAATAAAAAATTTAAGATAGGTGATTTAGTTGTTAAATAAAAAAAAGGGGCCTTAAAAGGCCCCTTTTTTTTATTTAACCTTCTGCCATTTTTTTAAATAACTGATATCTCTTGTTTATAGATTCCTCTAATTCCTTCCAATATTTTTCAGCTAGCTCTGGATGGGTACGTTTTAAGAGTTGATACCTGTTTTCTCCTTCTAGGAATTCCTTTAAGCTTCCATCTGGTTCCTTTGAATCTAATATAAATGGATTCTTTCCCTGTTTTTCAAGCAATGGATTATATCTATAAAGTGGCCAATATCCAGATTTAACAGCGAGTTTTTCTTCTTCCTGTGATTTGCCCATGCCCTTGAAAATCCCCTGATTAATACATGGGGCATAACACATAATCAGTGAAGGTCCAGGATAGGTCTCTGCCTCTACCAATGCCTTTAATAATTGATTTTTGTTTGCACCCATGGCCACAGATGCCACATATACATATCCATAAGTCATGGCCATCCTTCCAAGGTCCTTTTTAGGAGTGGTCTTTCCAGCTGCTGCAAATTTAGCAATTGAACCCAAAGGGGTGGCCTTAGAAGACTGTCCACCAGTATTGGAATAGACCTCTGTATCTAGTACCAGGATATTTATGTCTTCACCAGACGCAAGCACATGATCAACTCCACCATAACCTATGTCATAGGCCCAACCGTCTCCACCAATTACCCAGAATGATTTTTTGACAAGCAAATCTTCCATGTCCCATATCTGGTCCAATAGGGGATGAGACATCTGGACTGGGAGTTCTTCTTTTATCTTCTCACTATAATATCTGGATTTTTCTGCATCATTCATATTATCAAGCCATTCTTTAAATGCCTCTTTTAATTCACTGCTAATATCAAGTGAAAGGGCCTCTTTTATAAGGTCAGCCAGTTTTTCCCTCCTCTGCTTAACCCCAAGTACCATTCCAAAACCATATTCAGCAGCGTCTTCAAAAAGGGAGTTCCCCCAAGTTGGACCATGTCCATTTTTGTTTGTGCAATATGGAATTGAAGGGGCTGTTCCTCCCCAGATAGAACTACATCCAGTAGCATTTGCAATATACATCCTGTCACCAAATAATTGGGTTACTACCTTCACATATGGGGTTTCTCCACAGCCTGCACATGCACCTGAGAACTCAAGGAGTGGTTGTTGAAATTGTGATCCCTTTACACTGGTCTTTGGAAGCAAGTTGTCCTTTGGCTCTACGTGGGTTGCAAATTCAAAGTTTTCAGCCTCTACGTCCTTTTGGGTGAACAATGGTTTCATTACCAGGGCCTTTTCCTTTGCAGGACATACCT
>JALWFY010000086.1 GCA_027013815.1 Desulfohalobiaceae bacterium
CATAATTATATTGGGTTATTATCTCATAAGCTTCTTTTGTCTTATCTATATAAATATAATCATCCTGTCGAATTTTTCTAAATGTGGATATGCCTATAGGTAGCTTTTTCATAACAACTCCTTATTGCTTAACTCAATTTATCAATTTATGATGACTATTAGGAACCATAAACGGCCTTTTTAAAATTTAAAATAAAAAAAGAACCCTTAGCCTTTCGCCATTTGCCTCCTTTACCCAATCACCACTGGTTCAACAATTACATTTACCCCTTCTATCTCCTCCTTTCCCTGCAACACCATTGCCTTTTCTTCTGTTACTCCTGTTAAGAATAATACCAGCACAACCTCTTTAACTGAGCCTTTGCCTTAACCAGGATAACAAGGCAGGTTCTCTGCCATGCCCTTTGGGTTGATAAAATTTTTTCCCCTGTAGATCCTTGGGAAGGTATTCCTGTCTCACCCAGCCCTGTTTAAATGCATGGGGATATTTATAGTCTTTACCATGCCCCCATTTTCTATCCAACTTGGTATCTGGATTTCTTAGATGTATTGGGACCTCTTGTATACCATTTTCTTTTATCTCTTGCCTTGCGTGTAGGTATGCAGAATATGTGGAATTGCTCTTTGGGGCCAAGGCCAGATAAATAACAGTCTCAGACATTGGGATAAATCCTTCAGGCATACCTATCATTTCAACTGCCTGTGCGCATGAAACCGCCATGGTCAAGGCATATGGATCGGCCAGACCTATGTCTTCTGCTGCAGATATTATAAGTCTTCTACAAATAAACCTTGGGTCTTCTCCTGCCTCAATCATGCATGCAAGATAATATACACTTGCATCAGGATCACTTCCTCTGATAGATTTTATTAGTGCAGATGCAAGATGGTAATGGGTATCTCCTTTTCTATCTCCCCTTTGGATTATCTTGGGCAAGATAGATTCAATTTTTTCTATGGTAAGATCCCCCTCATCTACTTCTGTTACATATTCTATTAAATTGAGTAGAGACCTTCCATCCCCCATAGATGCGTGTATCAAAAAGTCAATTACGTCCTCAGAGAGGTTGATCCCCACATATTCAATGCCTTTTTTTGCAATTTTTTTTAATTCTTCCTTAGTAAGGGGAGAGAGCTTCAGTACATGTAGCCTGGATAGGAGTTGTCTTGTTACAGAAAAAGATGGGTTTTCAGTGGTAGTTGCAAATAATATTAATTTTCCTTTTTCTAACACAGGCAAGAAAAAGTCCTGTTGGGTCTTTGAAAACCTGTGTATTTCATCTAGGATAAGTATGGTATGTTCTTTAATCTGTTTTTTTAATTCAGAGAGTCCTACCTCAGGGGCACTTAGATGTAAGATTTCCTTAGAGAATTCCCTTGCCAATAAAAGGGCAAGGGTGGTCTTTCCACACCCAGGTGGCCCATAGAAAAGGATACTTGGGGGCCTCTTTGCCTTTAAAAATGTATCAATAGTCTTTTTTAAATGGGTTTGACCAATAAAGTCATTAAAGTTATTTGGCCTAATCTCTTCATATAAGGGCAATTTATTCTTTATCTCACCCATTTATTCAAATATCCCTTTTATCTCATTAGAACATTTTATACATTTATTGCCCCTTAAATTAACTATCTCTGTATCAAAGCCAATCCGCTTGATCAATATCTCTCCACAATTGGGACAATATGTATTTTCCTTAGGCGAGGCTGGAACATTTCCAAGGTACACATAGTTTAGACCTGCGTTTTTTCCTATTTCATATGCCACTTCCAAACTCTTTAAAGGGGTAATACTACTATCTAGTAGCTTATAATCAGGATGAAATCTAGAGATGTGCCATGGTACGTCATTTCCCAGTTCATTGCATATAAAGCTTGCTAGTTCTTTTAGCTCCTTATGGGAATCGTTTTTCCCTGGGATCAAGAGTGTGGTCACCTCTATCCACCACCCCATTTTTTTCATGTGCACTAAGTTTTTTAAAACAGGTTTTAGCCTTCCATCACATAGGTTTTTATAAAAATCATCAGAAAAGCTCTTTAAATCAACATTTGCCCCATGTATTAGTCCTTTTAATCTATCAAGGCATTCTGTACTCATAAATCCATTTGATACAAGGATACATTTCAGTCCCGCTTCCTTTGCCTGTGTTGCTGTGTCTTCTATTAATTCAAAAAAGATAGTTGGTTCTGAATAGGTAAAAGAAATGCTCTTGCATCCATAGGACATGGCTGCCTTGATAAGTCCATTAGGCGAAACCCTTTCCCCTGAAACTATGCCACTTTCTTTTGGGGGTTGGGACAGTGTATAATTCTGGCAAAATACACAAGAAAAATTACATCCCATTGTGCCAAAGGATAAGGTCTTGGTAGTTGGGAGAAAATGGTACAAGGGTTTTTTTTCCACAGGGTCAATATTTATCGCTGCCACCTTGTCATATATTAGGGTAAATAGTTCTCCATTGGAATTTATGCGAACTCCACACCTTCCCCTTTCCCCTTCCTTAATTATACAATAATGGTTGCATAGTTTGCATTGGACACTGTTTAATGGTTTGTCTAGACCTTTCCATAATCTTGCTTTGTACATGGTCCCACCCTTGTGTTTTAATAAATTAGACTTTAAGAATCTTTTAAAAGGCAATGTGAAAATTGATATGCAAGGCCACTATAAAGCGAATCTTTGCTTTACTTTATAGGCATCATAACCAAATATCAATACGCTTTTCCTATGAAAAACGTGAAAAATTTATGTTTTTAGTGAACTTAAATTATTGGATATAAAGGCTAAGGGCTGAGGGCAAATGGCAAAAGGAAAGATTTTTATCCCTTGACCTTTCGCCTTTAGCCTTCTGTGCCTTTCTCACTGATATGTAGTTTTCGGAACTTTAGTTTGGCAATGTTTAATGTATTTTTACAGGGAAGGGTCTTTATGAAAGCGTGTGTTGTGGTACCCCAGATAGAAGATTTTTATTTTACCCCACATAGGTCCAGTTTTATTGGTGCCCATATAGTAAAACACCTGCTCATTATGCTTGGCCATGAGGTAGATTTGTTTGTTTTTCCAACAAATACAAAGAGACCAACAAAGATTCCTATCCCAGAGGAGATAGCATATTTAAAAGATTTTATGATTTCAGATGAGATAGGACCAGTTTCTTTTTTTACCTCATATAAAAGGTTTGGTCCTAGTTATGAAAGGGCAAGGGACATGATCTTGTCCAAGGGACCAGATATTGTATTTATTTCCTGTTTTGCCTTTTGTTATGCAAAACAATCTATTATGCTTGCTAGGGCCATACGTGCAAGAGATAAAAATATCCAGATAATATGTGGTGGCGGTGGGGTGTCGGTATTTCCTGAATATTTTGAATCTACAGGACTATTTGACATGGTCCTATCAGGGGAGGCAGAATATATTATTCCACATATTTTTAATAAACCTAGGTTTGATTTTTTGTGGCCATGCATAGTACTCACCAGATCCACAAAAAAGATTAAATATTATTCCACTTATCTTTCAAGGGGATGTCCAAAGGGTTGTGGTTTTTGTTCTGTTTCCCTGATACATGGAAGGAGACTTAGGTTAATTGATAAAAAGAGGTTAATATCTATTTTGCCCAAGGCTTTGTCAAATAGTCGTGTATTTTTGAACTTTGAAGATGACAACATATTGCTTAAAAAAGATTTTTTCATTGAAATTTTAAAACATATAAAGACTAAATATCCCAATGTATTATTTAGTTGTGAAAATGGAATGGATTACAGGGAACTAGATGAGTCTTTGTTAAAAACTCTCATTACAATGGGATTTAGGCAATTTAATTTTTCAGTGGGGAATTTGAATACACAGATATCTAAAGGTCAAATGCGAAAGATAGACCTGGAGAAATTAAGGGAACTTACCCAGGTACTAAATCTTTTAGGGGTTCTGGCAATTGTATATTTTATTTCTGGCTTTAAAGGAGAAGATATACAGACCTCTATAGAAAATCTCTTGTTTTTAACTGGACTAGGGGAAAATATTAGGGTAGGACTCTCTCTATTTTATCCTGTGCCCGGAATATTGGGCTTTGAAGACAAGGAAATTTTTTTTAAAAATAGCCCTGTGCTGTGTTGTGGGTCTTCTGCATGGCCATGGAACAATTCCCTTAAAACCCAGGATATGATAACCCTTTTTAGATTGGTCCGTTTGGTAAATTTTATGAAAAAATCCAGACTTGACTCTTTTGAGAGACAATTCATACAAAAGTGTGTAAAGGAAAAAAAGTTATATACCTTGATAAGGGGACGTCCTGATCCAATTGAGGTGGTAAATTATAATAAACACATGGCAAGGATGTTTTTAGAGCAATTAACAATATCATAGTCCTATTTTTATGGAGTAATAAATGAAAAAGATTGTGTTCATTGCCTTGTTCTTTTTAGTAGCGAATATTTGTTATGCTAGAGGGGATAGTTTAAATAAGATTTCCTTAAATAATGCACCTTTTTATCTCTGGGCGGATAAAATAAAGTTTGATAATAAAAATAAGATCATAGAGGCATTTGGCCATGTATATCTAACTTCATCAAATTATAAGATATATGCAGACTATGCTAGATATGATGAAAAAGACAAAAGGATATATATAAAGGGAAATGTTAGGGCAAATTGGGATTCTAATACAATAAAAGGAGATGAAGTCCTGGTCTTTGTTAAGAACTCAACTGGATGGATCAAGGGTGGAGAGATCTTTTATTCTGTTCCACACCTATATTTTAAGGGAAAGGACATAGAAAAAACAGGGAAACAGACATATTATTTTAAAGATACAGAGGTTACAGCATGTGATGGCAAGGTTCCAGATTGGTCCTTTTGGATAAAGGAGGGAAGGATAGGAGATGATGGGGACGCAAGGTTATATAATGTGTTTTTTAAGATAAAGGGAAACAAGGTCATGTATCTTCCCTATCTCAGGTTGCCAGTGTTAGTTAAGAGAAAATCTGGATTTTTAGTCCCAGAATATGTGTCCAGCTCAAGGGATGGTACAGGGATCGTACTACCATATTATCAGGTATTATCACCTGAGGAAGATATGACATTTTATCCTGGATACCTGAGCAAAAGGGGACCTTATGGGGGGGTAGAGTTCCGTTTTACACCAAATGTTGAGACAAAGGGATTTTTTATGGCAAGTTATTTAAGGGACAAGGAGGTATATAAAAAAGATGGGGATTCTCCTTCATTTTTACAAGGAGATGGCTTGGTTCGTCCAAATAAGAATAGGTATTGGGTCAGGGGAAAGATGGATGGTTTTCTGGTATCACCTGATACAAGGTTAAAGCTAGATATTGACTATGTATCTGACCAGGATTTTTTAAGGGAATATGACTCTGGTTACTTGGGATTTGATTCTAGCAGGGATGTATTCTTAAAAGAATTTGATAGGGATATAGAAAACAAGGACAGCCTTATACGGGAAAACTCCATGCTTATCTCAAGGGAGTATAACCTTGGAGAATTGTATTTAAAAGTCCAGTACCTTGAGAATTTGAAGTATAAAAATCATAACTTGGACCCAACAAAGGATGATACACCCCAGAGATTACCTGAAGTAGGTCTTAATATATTTAAGACACCTATTTGGGGTGGAAGATTGGATTTTGAGTCACAGGATACAATTGATTATTTTTACAGGCGTTCATCAACAAAGGGTACAAGGATAGATATTTATCCATCAATAAGTAAGACAATGGATCTATATTATGGAACCATTATTCCCAAGGTATCACTGAGAGACACAGCTTATTTTTTGGACTCAAGGGAAGGTAGTGACCTAGATAGGTTTGAGAATAGGTATTTTTTTGAATTTGATATTGATGGGTTTACCCAGTTTTATAGGATATTTTCTTTTAAAAAAGGTACTTCTGAGTCATTTGCAATTAGACATGTCCTAACCCCAGAAATAGAATATTTCTATAGACCATATAGGACTAGGCACGACCTTCCATCTTTTGATTCAGTGGATTCAATATCTAGGGCACAGGACATTACCTATTCCCTGACAAATCAATTCACCTTAAAGACATATTCTAAAAAAAATGAACCAGTGTATAGGGACTTTTTACGCATAAAGTTTTCTCAGACCTATGATATAGAAGAGGCAGGAAGGGATAAGGACCTAAAAGAATATCCTAAAAGGCCATTTACTGACCTTAGGACAGAATATGATTTTTCCCCCTTTGACCTTATTTCAATGGAAGGAAATGTATGGTTTTCCCCATATATCAAGGGGATAACTGAATTAGAACATACCATGGATTTAAAATTCCAGGACAATCTCTCTGGGTTTGTGGGGTATGATTATAAAAGAAAGTTAATCAACGATATACACAGAAAAGGTCAGACAAAGGTCTCTATTATAAGATATGGGGGAGAGTGGAAGCCAAATAATATATGGGATCTCTCTTATAGTGATGAAAGGGACCTTGATTTAAAAGAAGATATAAAGCAAGAGCTTGCTATTAAATATATTCATCAGTGCTGGACCCTGAGTGCGCTTTTTACCCATACCCAGGACGAGGACAAGGTCTTGTTTACTATTACCTTGGGTAGTCTAGGTGAGGTGAGTCAGGGATTTTCCATGCAATAGACGTAACAAAAAGATTGGAAGCATATGAGTAAGATAAAAATACTCCCTCCCCATGTGCAAAATATGATTGCAGCTGGTGAAGTGGTGGAAAGGCCAGCCAATGTGGTAAAAGAGCTCATTGAAAATAGCCTGGACGCTGGTGCTGATATGGTGCATGTGGAAATACAAGGTGGGGGACAGATATCAATAATCGTTCAGGACAATGGGATGGGGATGGAAAAAGAAGATTTGGAGCTTGCTGTAAAAAACCATGCAACTAGTAAGATAGATGATCCGTCTAATTTATTTTGTATTTCATCATATGGGTTTAGGGGAGAGGCCCTTCCATCTATTGGATCTGTGTCCCATCTAAAGATATCCTCTAGGACAAAGAAAGATGAATATGCCCATGTGATAGAGGTCTTTTATGGAGACATTAGGGGTGTAACAATAGGGGCACTGAATCCAGGAACCAGGGTAGAGGTAAGGGATCTCTTCTTAAAGGTCCCTGCAAGACTTAAATTCTTAAAGTCCACAGGAGTAGAAGCAAAGAGGTGTGAGGAGGTCTTTTATAAGATTGTCCTCACCCATCTTGATAAGGAATTTATTTTTGTTAGGGACTCACGTCCACGATTTGTGTTCCATAAAGATGAACAGATTAAAGATAGACTTTCAAAGATATGGCCAAGTAGTTTGGTGGATTCCTTGCTCCATGTGGATTTTAATTTAGGGGATTATAAGGTCTATGGATATGTGGGAGATCCCAAAAAGTCTCAGGCCAGAGGGGATAGGATTATTTTTTATGTAAATAAGAGGCCAATTAAAGATAAACTGTTGTTAAAGGCCCTAAGGCAAACATATTCAGGGAAGATCCTGGGCAGGGAATATCCTTATGGAATATTGTTTTTAGATATCCCTCCCAATGAGGTAGATGTAAATGTACATCCTGCAAAGATGGAGGTCAGGTTTAGAGATGAATCTAGGATATTTTCTTTGATCCATAGGGGAGTCTCTCAGGCATTGAATATTTCTTACTCAGTGCCAGATCTAGATACCCCTCAGAGTTCTTCTATGAGGCTAAATGAGCCCTTATGGAGATTTGAGATAAGACGCTCTTTAACTAGGGATAGCAATCAGTTTCAAGATATGTATAAATCTAGTGTTTATAAGGACAATATTGTTCCAGGTCCAAGAGACCTATCTCTAGGCCAAGTAGCTAAGGACAATGAAACCAAAGGGGACTTCTCAGATAGGGTATATTTAACACAGGAATATAAAAAACAGTTAAATATTGGAAAGGAATTTGAATACTTAGGGCAGATACTAGATACTTATCTCTTGATCAGACAAAAAAATGGGGGACTTATAATAATTGATCAACATGCAGCCCATGAAAGGGTGTTGTATGAAAATTACAAGAAAAAGAGGGAATTTATAACCCAACCCTTGCTTGTACCAATAAAGATTGAAATTTTACCTGATATAGGACAAAATATTGTATTGAACTTAAGACAAATGGGATTTAAAGCAAATCTAGGCAATGGATATATAGAAGTAATGGGGATACCATCTATACTTGACGTTAAAGAGGCAAAATCAGTGTTAGAGGACCTTTTAAATAGGGACATGGACAATTCAGATGAAATATTAAAGCTCATATCGTGTAAAAAGGCCATTAAGGCAGGTACCTCCCTAGATGTCCAAGAGGCAATGGAATTGATTGAGCTCTGGACCAAGACCCAAAACAGGGAGTTCTGTCCCCACGGAAGGCCAGTTGCTGTGAAATTAGGAGAAAAAGAACTAGAGAAGATGTTTAAGCGTTAAGGGTTGATGATAGAGATAATAGAAAAATACTCTAATACCTCATATACATCCCTGAATACTAGATTAGATAATCTACAGGCTATATTAAAAAAAGATTTTGCTGGTAAGCTAAATGCCCATATAAGGCTATATGTATTTAAAGACAGGTTAGAGCTTGGTTTTGACAAATCAGATGGGTTTGGGTTCAAGGATTTTTATATCCCAGAGCACAGGGTATTTTTATTAAAAAAACAGATTTGCAGGACCCAGCCGTTAATAAAGGCAATTGCAGGCAAGGGACATAGAAATAAGATTGTCCTAGATTTAACTGCTGGATTTGGATTAGATGCTATTCAACTTGCCCTTTTTGGTTTTTCAGTTATATGTGTGGAAAAAAATCCCCTGATCTACTCTATGTTAAGGGATCTTGTTGCCAGGATAGGTGTTCTTTTTATGGACGTGGCCTTGAGGATAAGACCCATTTTAGGGGATTCAAAAGAGTTCCTTGATTTAGTTGGACACAAGGTCCCTGTGCCAGAGATCGTGTATTTGGACCCTTTGTTTCCAGGACATGAAAAGAGAAAAACTGCTCAAAAAAAATATATGCAAATAATAAGGAATGTATCAGTGGGAGATGACCAAGGAGAGGATATTAGCCTTATTCAAAGGGCAATGGATCGTGCAAAGGAAAAGGTCGTATTAAAAAGACCGACTCGTGCAGAAGTACTTGAGATAAATGGAAAGCTACCCATATCTCAGGTACATGGTAGGGGACATAGGTTTGATGTGTATGTCAAATAAATTAGATCGATTTGGCTCAGAAGAAGAATTTTTAAAATTTTTAGATACCTTTTTCCCAAATAAAGGAAAGAGGGTGGTCATTGGTCGTGGAGACGATTGTTCTTTGATTAAAACACCAGGTAAAATATTGATTTCATCTGATATATTTCTAGAAGGTGTGCATTTTGATAAAAGGTATTTTTCTCCATATGCAATAGGGTATAAGTCCTTGGCCGTTAATATCTCTGATATAATCTCCATGGGTGGGCGTGCACTGGGGTTTAATATGTGTCTTATGCTCACAAAAAGGGATAGTTGCAGGGAGTTTTTTAATGATTTTTTTAATGGGATGAAAGGGCTATGTGATAAATATGATATATACCTTGCAGGAGGGGATATATCCTTTGCACAGAAATTTTGTGTGGACATTACTATTTGGGGAGAGCCTGGGAAGAGGATTTTTCAGAGGAAGAGGTCTAAAGTAGGGGATAAGATATTTATAACTGGTCCAATAGGGCTATCTAGGGCGGGATTAATTGCCCTATCTCAGGGGATACAAGGGAATTTTCCTGAGTCTGTAGAGGCCCATTTAACTCCATATATCCCAGTTAAGGAAGCAGAGAAAATAGTTAAAAATCCCTATGTAAATACACTTATGGATGTATCAGATGGAATATTTAAGGATATATATAGATTGATTAGACCTGGACAAGGTGCAGAACTTGAGATCCCTATAAAAGAGTTGCATAACGAGGTAATAGAGATGGCCTGTCTCTTAAAAGAGGACCCAGTTGTATTTGCAGGCATAGGTGGAGAAGATTACGTGCTTATGGGTAGTTGTAGAGAAGAGGGTATTTATTCCCTAAAAGAGGAGGTTCCAGGGCTATTGGTGATTGGAAGGGTGACAGACAAAGGAAAATTTTTGATCAATGGACAACAAATAAAAGGTGGTTTTGATCACTTTGGGGGAATGACAAATGGATAATAGGCTTAAAATCATAGGCATAGTGGAGTCTAAATTTAAGTCCAGGGCGCAATGTCCAAAACAACCAGATGCAAATATCCCACCCTCTAAGCTCACAATTGACCAAAGATATATTGATGCAATAGATGGATTAGAGGTGGGAGAAGATATATATGTGTTCACCTGGCTCCATAAAGGCAACAGAGAGGTACTCAAGTGTCATCCAAGGGGAGATCTGTCAAAACCAATGCGTGGGATATTTGCCACAAGGTCTCCAGATAGGCCAAATCCAATTGGACTACACAGGGTGACTATCTTGGGTATTGAGAAAAATGTACTTACAATACATCCAATTGAGGTATTAGATAACACACCAGTAGTTGATATCAAGCCCGTTGATTTTGGTGTATGGAAAAAGGGGTTTGGACCTTATATTGATTCAAAGATTGGTGAAAAAATAAGGAAAATAGGAGAAAGGGCATGGCAGAGGGGACTTATAAGTGGTTTTAATGGCAATATAAGTGTGCGTTTTAAGGATATGATGATAATTACCAGGACTGGTTGTAATAAGGGTATGATCTCAGCAATAGATCTCATTGCATATGATTTAAGAAATAATAAGAAATTATCAGATGGAGATCTATCTTCTGAATGGAAGATGCACTATGAAATATATATGAACAGAAAAGACGTTAGGGCAATATTGCATACCCATCCCCCATATTTGCTTGCTGCTATTAAGAGTTCCAATAATTTTTTGCAACACATAAATGTGTATGAGTCAGAGATATTTTTACCACGTATAGGATTAGTTGAACCACTGATCCCTGGGTCAGAGGAATTGGCCAGTGCAGTAGCTAGGGTAGCTTGTTCTAAGGATATTGTTTTTTTAAAAAATCATGGCCTTGTGTGTGTAGGCAAAGACCTAATTCAGTGTATTTCTTTGAGTGAAGAGATAGAGCAGCTTGCAAAGATATTTTTTCTTCTTATTCCTTCAACTTTTTAAGGAGGCAAATGGCAATATTAGGCTAGGGATGAGGGATTTTCCCCTTAGCCATTAGCCTTTGGCCTTTGCCAGCTAGAACCAATAGAAGGTTGAAAGTTAAATTATATGTAAAAGTTATAACTCAACGAGAATTGGTATAAATTGAGTTAAACAACAAGGAGTTGTTATGAAAAAGCTACCTATAGGCATATCTACATTTAGAGAAATTCGTGAGAATGATTATATTTATATAGACAAGACAAAAGAGGCCTATGAAGTAATTACCAACTATAAATATGTTTTCTTGTCGCGTCCTAGGCGTTTTGGAAAGAGTTTATTTTTGGACACACTAAAAGAGGTCTTTGAAGGGAATAAGGAGCTTTTTAAGGGACTATATATTTATGACAAATGGGATTTTAGTGAGAAATATCCTGTTATCAAAATAAGCTGGGCTGGGAATTTTCAGAGCCTAGAAAACCTTAAGACAATGGCCAAAGAGATCTTTTATGATAACCAGCTCAGGTTGGGTATTAAATGTAGGAATCAGGATTATATGCCAGCGTGTTTTGATGAATTAATCAAAGGTGCATGTCGCAAATACAATCAAAGGGTAGTAATTTTAATAGATGAATATGACAAACCCATTTTGGATGTTATAGAAGATACTGAGCAGGCAAAGAAAAATCGTGAATATTTAAAGGGGTTATATAGTATTATCAAAGAAAATGACGCGTATGTGAGATTTGCCTTTTTAACAGGGGTGAGCAAGTTCTCTAAGGCCTCTATATTTAGTGGCTTAAATATGCTGGAAGATGTATCTTTACATCCAAGATTTGGGAATATATGTGGTTATACTCAAAAGGATATAGAAATTTGTTTTAAAGAATACCTTAGAGGAGTAGACTTAAAGAAGGTGAAAGAGTGGTATAACGGGTATTATTTCTTAAAGGATAAGCTCTATAATCCCTTTGATATCTTGCAGTTTATAAAAAATGATTATTTATTCAGAAATTACTGGTTTGAGACAGGGACCCCTTCATTTTTGATCAAATTAATCAAGCAGAACAGATATTTCTTGCCTCGTCTTTCAGATATTGTGATGGATGATAGGCTTATTAGCAGTTTTGATATAGAGAAATTGGATATTGAAGTTATTTTATATCAAAGCGGTTATTTGACAATTGATGAAGCAATAGAAAGCCCTTTTGGAATAGAATACAAACTCAAAATCCCCAATAAAGAGATAAAAATTGCTTTCAATGATTACATTTTGGACTACGTAATGGAACAGACTTCTTATAACAAAACCAAACATTCTCTCTATAAAGCCCTTTTAAGTGAGGATTTATTTGCCTTTAAACAGACCTTAATCTCTATCTTTGCCTCTATTCCATATAATTATTATGTAAAGAACAACATAGAAAAATATGAAGGATTTTATGCCAGTGTGGTGTATGTGTATTTGCAATCTTTAGGATTTGATATAATTGGAGAGGATGTAACAAATCATGGCAGAATAGACTTAAGTGTATTGTTAAAGGATAAGGTCTATATCATAGAGTTCAAGGTAGATGGGGAAAAGGGAGAGGCTCTAAGGCAGGTAAGGATGAGAAGGTATCATGAGAAATATCTAGACAAGTTTAATAAAATATATCTGGTAGGCATAGAGTTTAGTTCAAAGGAAAAAAATATCGTTAATTTTGAAGGGGAGAGGATTGGATAAAAGTAGCGGGCTAATATACAATGAAATCCTCTGGTTATGGCCTTTAGGGTTTCTTTTATTGGCATAAGAAAATATTAATTGTTTTGTTTTCTTGCGTCAGGGAGACTTAAAGATGGTGTTGGATTTTGGTATATAGTCCACACCAAGTCTCTACCAGATTTTTCCATTTTTACAAACCCTGATTTGTGTAGCATCTTAAGTTGATGCCTTACTTTGTTAATGGGCACTTGAATCTTTTCTGAAATTTCTTTTGTGGTCATAGGCTCATCATTTAATAGGGTTAGTATTTTTTCATATCCATTTTCTTTATTGCAATAATATTTAAGGGGAATTTCTTTTATTGATGGATGAGAACTTGTATTGTTATGGGCTATTAT
>JALWFY010000087.1:0-3254 GCA_027013815.1 Desulfohalobiaceae bacterium
TTGTCAAATGAAAAATGTCCTGGCAGCTACCTACTTTCCCACGGATTAAGTTCCGCAGTATCATCGGCGGTAGAGGGCTTAACTTCCGAGTTCGGAATGGGATCGGGTGTTTCCCCTCTCCTATGGCCACCAGGACGAAATTTATATACAGGCGTGATGGGGAAGTGTTTTTTTGCAAAGGGTTAAGACGCTCGGCCTATTAGTACCCGTTGGCTCAACGCATCACTGCGCTTACACCTCGGGCCTATCTACCTGGTAGTCTCCCAGGGGCCTTTAGTCCCACACCCACTTTAAGCTTGGAGTAGACTATTTTGTATACGTTTCATTAATCCTTGTTTAGCTCTTCCATCCTGTTTTAGTCTTTTTTCTCTTATTAGAGCATCCTTTTTATCTAGATACCCTTCATAGTATACTAACTTCCAACTTTTGCCCTTATGTATCCTTTATTTCTATCGTCATTATGGGCATTAACTCTCTTTTTTATATCACAGGTAAATCCTATATACTTATCACCCTCATTGCTTATTAAAACGTATACATAGTACATCTTACTACTCCTATAAACTTAAAGTGGGTGTGGGAGGGAGACCTTATCTTGGGGGGGGCTTCCCGCTTAGATGCCTTCAGCGGTTATCCCGTCCGATCATAGCTACCCTGCTGTGCAGCTGGCGCTACAACAGGTCCACCAGAGGATCGTCCACCCCGGTCCTCTCGTACTAGGGGCAGCTCCCCTCAAGTCTCCTACGCCCGCAGCAGATAGGGACCAAACTGTCTCACGACGTTTTAAACCCAGCTCGCGTACCACTTTAAACGGCGAACAGCCGTACCCTTGGGACCTGCTTCAGCCCCAGGATGTGATGAGCCGACATCGAGGTGCCAAACCGCGCCGTCGATGTGAACTCTTGGGCGCGATCAGCCTGTTATCCCCGGCGTACCTTTTGTCCGATGAGCGATGGCCCTTCCACTTGGAACCACCGGATCACTAAGGCCGACTTTCGTCCCTGCTCGAGGTGTCCCTCTCGCAGTCAAGCTCCCTTATGCCTTTGCACTCTGACGGCTGGTTTCCAATCAGCCTGAGGGAACCTTTGCACGCCTCCGTTACCTTTTAGGAGGCGACCGCCCCAGTCAAACTACCCACCTGACACTGTCTCCTGGAAGGATTTACTTCTCAGGATTAGAACTATAGACTACCAAGGGTGGTATTCCAAGGGCGGCTCCACCTAGGCTGGCGCCCAGGCTTCCTAGCCTCCCACCTATCCTATACATGATAGCCCACAGTTCAATGCCAGGCTGTAGTAAAGGTGCACAGGGTCTTTCCGTCTTGCTGCGGGTAACCGGTATCTTCACCGGTACTCCAATTTCACCGAGTCTCCAGCCGAGACAGTGCGGGGATCGTTACGCCATTCGTGCAGGTCGGAACTTACCCGACAAGGAATTTCGCTACCTTAGGACCGTTATAGTTACGGCCGCCGTTTACCGGGGCTTCGGTTCGGTGCTCTCACACCTCCCCTTAACCTTCCGGCACCGGGCAGGCGTCAGTCCCTATACTTCGTCTTGCGACTTTGCAGAGACCTGTGTTTTTAGTAAACAGTCGCCCCCGCCGATTCTCTGCGGCTCCCAAAGGCTCCAGTTGTTTCTACCTTCACCCTCAGGAGCACCCCTTCTCCCGAAGTTACGGGGTCATTTTGCCGAGTTCCTTGGCTGGAGTTCTCTCGAGCGCCTCAGGATTCTCTCCCCGCCCACCTGTGTCGGTTTGCGGTACGGTCTCCCCAATAGTCTCGCTTAGAGGTTTTTCTTGGCAGCTTGGGCTCACCCACTTTGTGTCTTTTGACTCGCCATCACCCCTCAGCGTTAACAGAGAGACGGATTTGCCTATCTCTCCCGCCTACAGGCTTGCACCGGGACTTCCAACACCCGGCTGGGCTACCCTTCTGCGTCACCCCATCGCTCAAACGACTATCGAAGAGGCGCAGGAATATTAACCTGCTTCCCATCGGCTACGCCTCTCGGCCTCGCCTTAGGGGCCGGCTAACCCAGGGCAGATTAACTTTACCCTGGAAACCTTGGGCTTACGGCGAGGGGGTTTCTCACCCCCTTTATCGTTACTCATGCCAGCATCTTCACTTCTCTGACGTCCACCACCCCTCACAGGTATGGCTTCTCCCATCAGAGAACGCTCCCCTACCATGCCAGTTATTACTGACATCCGTGGCTTCGGTACCATGCTTAGCCCCGTTACATTTTCGGCGCAGACCAGCTAGACCAGTGAGCTGTTACGCTTTCTTTAAAGGGTGGCTGCTTCTAAGCCAACCTCCTGGCTGTCTCTGCCAGTCCACTTCCTTTCCCACTCAGCATGGATTTCGGGACCTTAGCCAACGGTCTGGGCTGTTTCCCTCTCGACCACGGACCTTCTCACCCGTAGTCTGACTCCCGGGATATAATTTACGGCATTCGGAGTTTGGTAGGGTTTGGTAACCTGGTGGGGCCCCTAGCCCTTCCAGTGCTCTACCTCCGTAAATCAACTCCCGAGGCTATACCTAAATATATTTCGGGGAGAACCAGCTATCCCCAGGTTTGATTGGCCTTTCACCCCTATCCACAGGTCATCCGAGCAGTTTTCATCCTACACCGGTTCGGGCCTCCACTGGGTTTTACCCCAGCTTCACCCTGCCCATGGATAGATCACCTGGCTTCGGGTCTACTCCATGCGACTTCAACGCCCTATTCAGACTCGGTTTCCCTTCGGCTCCGCACCTTAAGTGCTTAACCTCGCCACATAGAGTAACTCGCTGGCTCATTATGCAAAAGGCATGCGGTCACCCCGTATCCTTATTGAATACTACGGGCTCCCACAGCTTGTAGGCGATTGGTTTCAGGTTCTATTTCACTCCCCTCTCTGGGGTCCTTTTCACCTTTCCCTCACGGTACTATGCGCTATCGGTCGCCAGGGAGTATTTAGCCTTGGAGGATGGTCCCCCCAGATTCCCACGGGATTTCTCGGGTCCCGTGGTACTCGGGTACCTCTAGCGCCGCTATTCGGTTTCGCATACGGGGCTCTCACCCTCTATGGCGTAGCTTCCCAGCTACTTCTGCTACCTACTCACGGATCACTTAACAGAGGCCCCGCAACCCCACCTACCCTCGCGGATAGATGGTTTGGGCTCTTCCCCTTTCGCTCGCCGCTACTTAGGGAATCTCGTTTGATTTCTTCTCCTCCGGGTACTGAGATGTTTCACTTCCCCGGGTTCGCTTCC
>JALWFY010000087.1:3354-43513 GCA_027013815.1 Desulfohalobiaceae bacterium
AACCCCACCTACCCTCGCGGATAGATGGTTTGGGCTCTTCCCCTTTCGCTCGCCGCTACTTAGGGAATCTCGTTTGATTTCTTCTCCTCCGGGTACTGAGATGTTTCACTTCCCCGGGTTCGCTTCCAACTTACGTTGGATGACCGGACATGACTCCGGCCGGGTTCCCCCATTCGGACATCCCCGGATCATAGCCTGCTTGGCGGCTCCCCGAGGCTTTTCGCAGCCTACCACGTCCTTCTTCGCCTCCTGGCGCCTAGGCATCCACCAATCGCCCTTACTATCTTAACCCTTCGCGCTCTTGCTTCCCCATCTACACCTATATGTCTTTCAATGAACTCTTATAAAGCTCAGGACTTAGTTCCTAAGTACTCCTAAAACCTAAATCCCAAACTTTTTTCATGGAGGTGAACGGAATCGAACCGATGACCTCCTGCGTGCAAAGCAGGCGCTCTCCCAGCTGAGCTACACCCCCACTCATGGGCCTAGATGGACTTGAACCATCGACCTCACGCTTATCAGGCGTGCGCTCTAACCGAAGCTGAGCTATAGGCCCCTTATATATTAGATAGATGGATAGGGTGGATTATCTCTTTAAAGGAGGTGATCCAGCCGCAGGTTCCCCTACGGCTACCTTGTTACGACTTCACCCCAATCACCAGCCCTACCGTCGGCGCCTGCCTCCCATCTATTTGATGGGTTAGCTCAGCGACTTCGGGTAGAGCCAGCTTTCGTGGTGTGACGGGCGGTGTGTACAAGGCCCGGGAACGTATTCACCGTGGCATGCTGATCCACGATTACTAGCGATTCCACCTTCATGCAGTCGAGTTGCAGACTGCAATCCGAACTTGGGTGCGCTTTTAGGGATTGGCTCCACCTCGCGGTATCGCTGCCCTTTGTACGCACCATTGTAGCACGTGTGTAGCCCTGGGCGTAAGGGCCATGATGACTTGACGTCATCCCCACCTTCCTCCGAGTTAACCTCGGCAGTCTCCCTAGAGTGCCCGGCTCTACCCGATGGCAACTAGGGACAAGGGTTGCGCTCGTTGCGGGACTTAACCCAACACCTCACGGCACGAGCTGACGACAGCCATGCAGCACCTGTCTCCGGGTTCCCCGAAGGGCACCCCACTGTTTCCAGCAGGTCCCCGGGATGTCAAGCCCAGGTAAGGTTCTTCGCGTTGCATCGAATTAAACCACATGCTCCACCGCTTGTGCGGGCCCCCGTCAATTCCTTTGAGTTTCAGCCTTGCGACCGTACTCCCCAGGCGGGATGCTTAACGCGTTAGCTCCGACACAGATCCCTACTACAGGACCCACATCTAGCATCCATCGTTTACGGCGTGGACTACCAGGGTATCTAATCCTGTTCGCTCCCCACGCTTTCGCACCTCAGCGTCAGTCTTGACCCAGGTGGCCGCCTTCGCCTCTGGTGTTCCTCCCGATATCTACGGATTTCACCCCTACACCGGGAATTCCGCCACCCTCTGTCAGACTCTAGTCCACCAGTATCAAGTGCAATTCCACGGTTGAGCCGTGGGATTTCACACCTGACTTGGCAAACCGCCTACGCGCGCTTTACGCCCAGTGATTCCGAATAACGCTCGCACCCTCCGTATTACCGCGGCTGCTGGCACGGAGTTGGCCGGTGCTTCCTCTGTGGGTACCGTCACATGCACAGGCTATTAACCCGTACACCTTCTTCCCCACTGACAGAGGTTTACGACCCGAAGGCCTTCTTCCCTCACACGGCGTCGCTGGGTCAGGCTTCCGCCCATTGCCCAATATTCCCCACTGCTGCCTCCCGTAGGAGTCTGGGCCGTGTTCCAGTCCCAGTGTGGCCGACCACCCTCTCAGGCCGGCTACCCATCGTCGCCTTGGTAGGCCTTTACCCCACCAACTAGCTAATGGGACGCGGACCCATCCTAGGGCGCGTGCTTGAAACAGAGGCACGCTTTCCCATACTCAGCCCCAGCTAAGTATAGCTCATACGGTATTAGCACCCCTTTCGAAGTGTTATCCCGTACCCTAGGGTAGGTTGTCCACGCGTTACTCACCCGTCCGCCGCTCTACTCGCCCCCCGAAGGAAACTTTCGCGCTCGACTTGCATGTGTTAGGCACGCCGCCAGCGTTCATTCTGAGCCAGGATCAAACTCTCAGGTTATATACTCTCCCTATTCCTATAGGGCTACCTACTAACCTTACCTCTCCTCCACCCTATCCTCTCTATCTAATTGTCAATGAACTGGAAAAAAAATAATAACTCAAATTTGATTTTTGTCAACCATTTTTTTCTTTTCTAAATTCAATCAAAGAGCCTTTCCCTCATCGGGAAGATGGATTAATAAGCAATTCATTGCCCATTGTCAATAAAAATTTTGTATTTTTTTTAATATTTTATATCGCCTTGATTGTTATATTATAGTTATTAATCTCATTGGAAACGCTGTACTATGTATTATAGGATATAAACCCCACATAAGGTTTACCAAACTAAGATTTCGAAAACTACATGGAGGTTAAAAAAGGACAGAAAGCTAAAGGCTTATGTTCGGTATTGGGTTTTAGGTCTTGGGTATTGAAATTTATTTAGGGTGGTAATTAGCCATATCTCCAACACCTAACACCAAAAATCTAATATATACAACAAGTTAAGCTCATTAAAAACGTAATTTTTTATCGTTTTTCAGAGGAAAAGCTTAATTATATAATGGCGTCAATTAACAAATTATCCCTATGAATCACCTCTTCAGGACAATCTCTTCTTCTTAATATATGTTTAATCTCCCCGGTTTTTTTGCCTTTTATCCTTTGAATCTCCTCACTATTAAAATTACTCAGTCCTACCCCTACTTGTACGCCGTCTTCACTTATGACCTTTACCAATTCATGTTCCTCAAATTCTCCCATCACTTGGACAATTCCTGCAGGAAGCAGGCTCTTTCCCTTAAACAATAAGGCATTTTTTGCCCCAAGGTCTATGAATATAGAACCCTTGGGTTCTAAATTATAGGCCATCCAAAATTTTCTCTTTGGAACTATATGTTCCTGTGGCAATATCCATGTTCCATATCTTTCTCCTGAAAATACCTTTTCCAACACAAAAGGGATCTTACCTGAAACTATCAATGTTGGAACCCCAAGTTGTGAGGCCCTTTTTGCAGCTAAGAGTTTTGAGTACATTCCCCCACTACCTACACAGGTCTTACCCTCACACATGGATTCAAGGTCCAATCTCATTATATCTTCAATTAAAGGGATAAGTTTTGCCCCTGAATCACAATCGGGATTTGATGTAAATACACCTTTAGCTGAAGTCAAATTTATAAATAGATCTGCATCAACCAAGTTTAAAATCAATGTAGCCAAAAAATCATTATCACCAAATTTTAATTCTTCCACAACTACTGTATCATTCTCATTGACAATAGGAATTACACCCTCAGCTAGTAAGGTAGAAAAGGTATTTCTGGCATTTAGAAATCTTGTCCTATTTCTTAGGTCATCTTTAGTGAGAAGCACCTGAGCCGTAATCTTACTATATCTCTCAAATGCCTCATCATAAATATGCATTAGCCTACTCTGTCCAACTGCAGCGGCTGCTTGTTTTTTCCAAAGGGGGAGATCTTTAGTTAATCTATAGTTTAAATGGCTTATCCCAACAGCAACTGCACCAGAGGATACTAGTATAATTTTCTTACCTGTATCATGTATCCTAGCTAATTGGTCTGCTAGTCTAGTGATGACCCTAAAATCAATGCCTGTTTTCTCATTTGTCAGGACAGCACTCCCTACCTTCACCACTATCAACTTGGCCTCATCTATTATCTTGTTTACCACCTCTCTTAGATTTTTTTCATTCGACTGGGCCTTTGTATTCATCCACAAAATCCTCTTTAAAATATATTAACAGGGATATACCCCTTGGCCATTTTCCATATCTCTTTCATCACTTCATCTAATCCTTCACCAGTTTTCAATGATATCAAATAGATAGACGTATCTATTTGCAAAATCTTATCCTTGAGTCTAACCAGTTCCCTATGTTCTAATAAGTCAATCTTATTTATCAGCTTGATCTGCTCTTTTGAGGCAATATCTGGATCATATTTTTCCAACTCTGAATCTACTAACATAAAACCATCCATGGGACTATCAATGGATATTTCTTCTACACTTAAAATATGTACTAGAACCTTTGTCCTAGAAATGTGTTTCAAAAATCTATGACCTAAACCGTGTCCCAGATGGGCACCTTCAATAAGTCCTGGGATATCTGCTATCACGAGTTTATCACCAAAGTCACCCTCTACCACGCCAAGCTGAGGCGTTAGGGTGGTGAAAGGGTACGGGGCTATCTTTGGTCTTGCCCTAGACACCCTGGCAATAAAAGTTGACTTACCTGCATTGGGAAGTCCAATAAGGCCAACATCTGCAATAAGTTTTAGTTCTAACTTCAGATGTCTTTCTTCCCCCTCCTCTCCTGGTTCAGCAATCCTTGGGGCCCTCATAACTGGAGATTTAAAATGTATATTGCCTTTACCTCCCCTGCCTCCTTTGGCCACTAACACCTTTTTCCCTGGGACATCTAAGTCAGCAATTTGGACCTGCTCTCCAGTTTCCTCTATTTCAAAGACCAAGGTCCCAACGGGCACATAAATATGTAAGTCTTCCCCTTTTCTACCATTCTTTTGTTTGCCTTGCCCTGGCTTACCACTTGGTGCTATATATTTTTTTTTCAACCTCAAATCATAGAGGGTCAACAAATTCTCCTTTGACTGGATCCATACACTTCCACCCTGGCCTCCGTCTCCACCATCAGGCCCACCTCGAGGAACATATTTTTCCCTCCTAAAAGACACACACCCATCTCCTCCTTTACCTGCCTTAACAAAAATCTCTGCTTCATCCACAAATTTCATAACACAGGACCTACCATAATTTTTCAGCAAAAAAAAGGGGTATTGGCCTAAAACCATTACCCCTTTTTCTCCTAATGGAAATTATTTAACCTATTGAACAGGGACAATATTTACCCTGGTCTTTACCTTTCTCTTTCTAGTAAATTTTTCATACTTTACATATCCATCCACTTTTGCAAATAATGTATAATCCCTTCCCATCCCTACATTTTCGCCAGGGTATATCCTTGTACCCAATTGCCTTACCAATATATTGCCTGCCTTAACAAACTGACCACCAAAACGTTTGACCCCTCGTCTTTGACCAATACTATCCCTTCCATTCCTAGAACTTCCACCAGCCTTTTTATGAGCCATATCAATCCCCCCTATATCTCAATGGATTTTACTTTTAATTTTGTATAATACTGGCGATGACCCTGCTTTTTCTTGTAGTCCTTACGTCTCTTGAACTTAAAAACCAACACCTTTTTTCCCCTTTTGTGACCTAACACCTCACAAGTGACCTTCCCTTCTAGATACGGGTCCCCCACCAGGACATCCTTCTCATCCTTTGAAGCAAACAATATTTTATCCAGTATAACTTCTTCTCCAGCCTGAGCTGAAATCTTCTCCACATCAAAGATATCACCTTCTTTAACAGGATACTGCTTTCCACCTGTCTCAACTATAACATACATCTTATTGCCCTCCCAAAATTAATTTCTGAGTCAATTATCTATGGATTTGTTTTTTTGCTTAAGAATTTATTAATAACTTCATTTTTTAGTGTTAGTCAAGAACTATCTATCCATAAATCAGGGCTACCTCAAAGGCGAGATTTTCAAAAATTTCAAGATGCTTACTCCCAAAAAAAAACGGATAAAATATCATAATTACAGGCTAAAGGCAAAAGGCTAAGGGCTTAATGATTAAGAATCCTCTCTTCAGTCGTTCGCCTCTTGTTCCTTTAGCCTTTCCGCCTTTAGCCCTTTGCCGTTTTATGTTTTTTACCCTTGATTATCTCAATTTCCTAATGCCTTCCTTAAAGATTTTGGCGTGGTCATGATCCATAAATATAGAAGCCACATTGACTTACAAAACAGTATGTTGAAAATTAAATAAAAATAGATTGTTGGGACCTGGCAACCACTAATACACCAATGCTTCCAGCCCCTGTCTTTTTTAGTTCTTTGACACATTCAAAAATAGTAGCTCCAGTTGTATATACGTCATCAATTAAAAGCACTTTTTCCCCATGAAGTTCACTGAGGACAGAAAATGCATGTCTTACATTTTGCTTCCTCATATGCCCTGTTAGTCCCACTTGTGGTCTTGTATCCCTAATTCTGATCAATACATCTTTTTTAATAGTTTTTTTAATTCTTCTCGACAACAATATCCCTATCTCCAATGCCTGATTAAACCCTCGTGTTTTGAGCCTATTTTGGTGGATTGGTACAGGTATAACTAAATCTGGAACCCAATCTACTGAATGCTTCAAGTATGCTAAATACAATAACCTTTGGAGACAACCCAAGACACTAAAATCACCTCTATACTTAAAATCCATGATCATATCTCTAAGTACTCCCTTGTATGCACCAAAAAAACCAAACCAGTCCCATTCTCTAGGCCTTACAAGGCAATCTCCACACAAAAATACATCTTGGGTTCCATGGTAGATCCTTCCACACAAAGGACAATATCCCCCATCTATTATCTTTAATAACTCAAGGCACCTCTCACATAAGGGCTCTCTTCCCTTTGGCCCTCCACATACAGGACACCTCAAAAAAATATGGGGATCCCAACAAAAAACTTTTCTTAGCTTAGAGAGCAAATTTTTACTATTAACTATTAAAATATACCTCCTTCTTGAAAAAATGGGTTAAATAATTTTTCCTCATGTACTGTTGTGGCTGGTCCATGCCCTGAATAAATAATAGTATCTCCTGGTAATACAAATACCTTTCTTTTAACAGAATCCAATAGCTGTTCTAGGCTCCCTCCGGGGAAATCAGTCCTACCTATTGATCTTTGAAATATCAAGTCGCCTGAAAACAAGACCTTGGATTCTGGGAAATAAAAAGATAGGCTCCCAGGGGTATGACCTGGTGTGGACAGGATATGACATTCTTCTCCAAGCCACTTTACAACTCCTTCCCCGATATCCCTATAATCAAATAAAGGGACCTTGGGAAATCCTAACATGCCCCCTCCGCCCCCTACTTGGGCCTTTAAAAGAAAATCGTCTTTGCTTGAGGCAAGGATCTCCACCTCTGTTGAGTCCTGAAGGTCCTTGTTCCCCAATATGTGGTCAAAATGAAAATGGGTGTTTAAGATATATTTTAAAGTAAGACTATTTTTATTTAAAAAATTTAGCACGCTTTTGGGATTGCCACCTGGATCTATTACTAATGCTTCTTTTAAATTATGGACCACAAAGCAATTTGTCTGCAGAGGCCCCAAAGGAAAACAGGACACTTTTAACATTACATTCCCTCCAATATTAACTCGCTTAAAGGTTTTCTTGTAGACTTTCCCTTTTCTTCAGGATAACCTATTGCTATTACTGCCATGAGTCCATACTTATCATTATCTAAATCTAATATTTCCATGACCCTGGACTCATTATTCAATATCTCACCTAACCAGACTCCACCTAACCCCATGGCGTGAATAGTCAATAACATATTCTGGATACAGGCACCAATAGCCTGATGGTCTTTAGTTTCATTATACATTACACTTTTATCAATTAAAACTATTATTAATACATTTGCCCTTAAAATTATTTTTCCATATTTTGTGCATTCAGCCAATTCTGGTTTTCTCTTGTCCTCATTTAAAATTATTATAAATCGCCAAGGTTGATTATTTAACCCACTAGGAGCCCACCTACCAGCTTCTAATATGGTGTTTATCTGATCCTTAGTTACCATGTCCTTAGTGTATCTTCTAATACTCCTTCTCTGTTTAATGACTTTTAAAACCATATCCAACATATTTAGTACCCTCCATTTTATTCATCTCAAGCTGGACAATATATGAAAAACATATTAATTTTCTGCCTGCTAAATATAAGAACGTATAATTTATACTTGGGAAAACTAATTTGTGCAACTCTTTTAATTTAGACAAAGAGATATATACACCAAGTCTCCCGTTAAAACAAAAAACATCAGGATTGTTTGTGATAATAGGTTTATCTTTTGAAGAATTTTTAGTTTATAAACCTGTAATAGAGGGTTATTTAAAAAAATTTATTGATTTTGACCAAATCTCCATCTATGTACCAAAAGGTCATCAGATAAAATCTGATCTAGGGACGAACCATTCTGTCAAACTAATTGAGGATGAAAAAAAATTATTATTCTTTTTAACAGACAATAAGGGTTTGGATTTCGTACTCTCCATTGATTCTATATTATCAAAGCAAGCAAAAAAAATATTGCCCCATTTGCCTGCGATATTAGAAATCATAATCACCAATATAGTATTAAAAAAACATAGCAAATTAGATCCATATACCTCTACCCTGCAATTTAAATTTTTTTTAGACCAGGTGTCTAGTTACATAGAAAACCTGTCTAGACACATAATAATAGGTCCAAAATCAGTTATGGTCTCAGATGTAGACTCCATCCATGGGAGATTCTGCCTATCAGGAATAAAAATCTTTGGTTTAAAGACAGTTTTAAAAGAAATAGGTTTCAATCATTGGATAAAAATTTCCAAACAAATTTCTGATATTATTTTTAAGACATTGTGCGAAGAAAATATCTATTTTAACCAGGAAGATGTATTTTTTGCCTTATTAAAAGATGACCTATCGAATATAGACAAAAAATTACATTTAGTAAAAGAACAACTTGAACAAATTCATCCCATAAAAAACGCACCATATCTAAAATTACACCCTGTATCAATCTACCTCATATATCCAACTCACCTCCCAGGATATTTATTAAAAAAACAGGACAGTGAACTCTCATATGAACTAATTAAGGTCCTAACACAGGGATTTGATTTAATAAAAGACACAACACAAACAATAAACAACCCAGTCTCCTTACCAGAACTCATTAAGCTAGGAGCAAAGATAAAGGGGAAAAAGGGGGAAAATCTATTTGAAATCAATATTGGAGAGGACTTTGGTGTTAGAGGTGGACAATATTTTGGTGTATTAGATAAAGATAGTGGCAATAGTTTAAAGGCAGAATTATTAATCACTAGTTCTTCAAGAAATAGTTCTAAAGGCGAAGTAGTCTTTTTTTGCAATCCATTTAAGCCCATAACCCTAGGAGATCCGATAATCCCTTTATCTAACAGCGAAATAGAAGAAAAATATAAGAAGGGCCCAAACTGTGTCAACAACCTCCATAATTTTATTACTAACTTCTATGAACTAGCTAGGGGCTTGGAGAAATTTTCTATTATTATAGTCAAGGGAGATGAGAAAGAAAGGAATAAGATAATAGACCTGTTAAAACAAGAAGCTAGTCAGGAAATTACGATCCAGCTCTTTGGCATGAATACATCTATTTTATTTGTTGCAAATCTCAATATTAACTATGGGTCTAGCTTATTTAAAAAATTCCATGAGATAATTTCCTCATCAGATTTATCTGTGGGAATAACAAATTTCCCTTTACTTGACCTTAGCAAACATGAGACCATTAGATATTCCATGGAAAGTTTGGAACATGCCTCATTACTAGATCCAATAAAACTAACCCTCTTTGACTCTATTACATTTAATCTAATAGGAGACAAATATTTCATTAAAGGAGACATTTTTACTGCAATTACACAATATAACCGCTCCCTTGCCCTAGATCCTAAAAATCATATAGCCAGAAATTCCTTAGGGATATGTTACGCAAGGATTGGCGATCTAACAAGGGCATGGAGAGAATTTATGGAGGCCTATGAGGAAACAGGTTCTATCACTTATCTATATAACCTTGGGACAAGTTATTTTAAATTGGGCAATTTCAAAAAGGCCAAAGAGTGCTTTTTAAAATGTATTCCTCACCAATCATACCATGTGTATTCAATCCTTAGACTTGCACAACTGTGTGAAAGACAAGGGGAGCTTGATGAGGCACTGGAATATTTAAGTAGGATTCATCCAGAATCCTACCCCCTTGTCTATAAATACAAAGCAAAGATCCTTATAAAAAAGAATATGATAAACAAGGCAAAACAAAACCTGGAAAATGCTATTAGAAACAATCCAATGGATGCAGAGGCAATTTTCCTATTAGGGAAAATATATATAGAATATGTAGAAGACAAAAAAACTGGAAAGTCCTTAATAAATAAGAGCATATGTTTAAATCCAAATAAGACAGAATATAAAACATATTTATCTGGAATTGAAAACTCTATATAATTTAACAAACTAAAATTTCGAAAATTGTATATGGATATGAAAGGCACAGAAGGCAAAAGGCGAAAGGGCTCCAATATGATTTTGGATGTTGAATTTTGGATTTTGGATTAATTTTTAAAAGAGATTTTGTTCCTTATTTTAATTCAAAATTCAAAATTTAATAAATAGCCCTTAGCCATTATGAACAATGGGTTAGAATTGAAAAAAAACATAAATTTTTTCACGTTGTTGAAAGAAAAAGCATATCCTAAAATAGTAACCCCTTATTTCTGTTGCCCAAGGTTCAAATAAAACCTACCTCTTAATAAAACAAAATCCTAGGCCATTAATTAAACCTTTTAAAATTTCAACATAAATTTAAACACTGATAAAAATAGATAAAATTCAAAAATAATAAAAATACCATATAAATACTTGTGGAAAAAAATATAAACATTTGTGGAAAAATTTGTAGAAAAATAGATTTATCCCCCATAGACTCTCTATTAACAGTCAATGTCTTTAACCCTTATTATTTCTACACAAACAAATTTTAATATACATTTCAATATATTACAAAAACATCTAATTTAATACTTTTTTCACAAAAAGCATCCATATCCTGATTTGAAAAAAATCAAAAAATAAATATGGTGTTATCTCATGAATGGTCAATGGGGAAAAATCAAGAAAAACATTGAAAAATCTCTAAAATCTGGTCTATTTCAGTTATGGATTAGGCCATTAGAAGGGGAGATTCAAGATTCCACTCTATTTTTATTCAGCCCAAATGATTTTATTACCTCATGGGTCAAGGATAGGCTGATTTCAAATATAAGAGATATTGCTGAAAATACTATTGGAAAAAAAATAGAAGTTGTTGTCTCTACAAAAAAGAAGCAGGACTCAAAAATCAGAGTCCAAAAGAAAAGGATCAAGACTTCCCAGTTATATCTTCCTACCCAAAAAAAATATAAAGAAAATAAAACAACTATATGGAGGTATTCATTTAATGATTTTGTGGTAGGACCACAAAATCGAATGGCCTATGCAGCTTGCAGGGAAGTGTGCACCTCTCAAATACTAAACGTTGGGAGACTTTTCCTGGCCTCTTCCCCTGGTTTAGGAAAGACCCATTTAATACATTCTATTGGGAATTATCTATCTTCTACTAAAAATAAAAATATTAGAATGAGCTATCTTCCATCTGAACAATTCGCCAATCAACTGGTGTGGGCCATAAAGACCAAGGAAATAGACCAGTTTAAAAGATTTTACAGGGAAAATGTAGATCTCCTTTTATTAGAGGACATCCATTTCTTTCAGGGAAAGGCAAAAATGCAAGAAGAGCTCCTCCTTTTGATCAAGTCCATGGAGGAGAATGGAAAGACAGTGATATTTTCCTCATCCTTTTTGCCAAAAGAATTAAAAGACCTAGATCCCCAGCTTGTATCTTATCTATCCTCAGGAATATTAGCTTGCATAGAAAAACCAGACTTTAATCTCCGAATGGAAATCATAAAGAAAAAGGCTCGCATATATGAGGTCAAAATACCTGAAACTGTCTCCAAATTCATTGCATCAAAAATAAAAAGCGATATACGTCAATTGGAAAGCTGTATAAAAAATATGACCCTAAAGGCGAAACTATTAAACACAACTATAGACCTTGAACTCGCAAAAGAGGTAGTCCAAAATCATATACAGATTACTGAGTCACCTTCTATCAAGGAAATAATAAATACTGTCTGTTCAGTATTTGAATTATCACCTGAGACATTGAGATCAAAATCAAGAAAGAGAAACATTGTTGTTGCCCGAAACTCTGCATTTTATCTAGCTAGAAGATTTACAGACCTCTCTTTAAAAGAAATTGGCCTCCATTTAAATAGACGCCACTCTACTGTTATAAAAGGAATCACTAATATTGAGCGAGAAATCTACAGAGATACACCTATTGGTAGACAACTCATCAGGCTTGTAGAAAGATTTGAAAACTGAGCTTATATCCTGAGTTCAAAGTAAGAATACTCTTTGTCGTAATCAATATGGTCGCATTTAATGTCTTCTACCTGACTAGTAACAGGCCCCCTAGTGAGGTATTCTTTAAATTCTTCAAGGACCTTCTCATCTCCTTGAGCCAAAACCTCTACCCTACCATCACTTAAATTCCTTACCCAACCATTTATTCCTTTTTTGTCAGCTATGTCTTTGACCCATGCCCTATAACCAACTCCCTGAACTTTGCCCATTACCAAACAATGTAAGCTCCGTGTCATACAAACCTCCTCTTATTTTTTCATTTTTACTTATGATATTTACTCACAATATCTTTAGCTGGGATCAAACCACTAGCAGATGCAGCCACAATGTTCCCAGCAACTCCTGCACCATCTCCAGCCACATATAACCCCTTTATCTCTGTTTCTAAGTTCTTACCTGTCACAATCTGAGTGGAAAAAAACTTTATTTCAGGGGCATATAGCAAGGTCTCGTCATTAGCTACCCCAGGAACAACCTTATTTAACTTTTCCAGTCCTTCAACAATATTTGTCAAAATCCTCTCAGGCAGGGCCATTGCAATATCCCCACAAGTAACATTAGTAAGCGTTGGAGAGATAAAACCTTTTCTTATCCTAGTCCACGTGCTCCTTCTCCCCCTCTTGAGATCTCCAAACCTCTGTAAAATAGGCTTACCCCCACCGATAAGAGTGGCAATACTACCTATGGCCTCTCCATATTCATGATTATCAGTAACTGGTTCTGTTAATATTACTTTGGACAAAAAGGCAAAATTAGTATTTTGAGATTTTTTATCCATATATGCATGACCGTTGACACATACAAACCTACGATAGTTTTCCAGTGTAACAAATCCCCCCTTATTTGTACAAAATGTCCTTGTTTGGTCATCATATTTCTTTGTTTGGATAAAAAAAGTAGGGTCATAGATTACATCAGTTAAATCATCCATTATATCATTTAACACCTCTACCCTAACCCCCACCTCTATCCCTCGCTGTGTCATCTCTATTTTATATCTCTTGGCCAATTTAACCAACCACTCTGCCCCTATCCTCCCTGGAGCAAGTATTACATATCTGGCATCAAAATTACCTTTTGAGCTTATTACCCCTTTGACCCTTCCATCATCCACAATCACATCCAACACATCCACACCACATCTTATATCAACGCCTTTTTTAATCAAATAACCCATAATATTATTAATATATTCAGGGAGTCTATCACTCCCAAGGTGTTTTTGTTTTATAAGCAGTAGCTCTATCCCTTCCCTGCGAGCCTCTTTTCTAATTTCCTTTGCACGGATAATATCTGTGGGATATACATCCCCATCCATTCCAAATTTTACAAATATCTCTTCAGTCTCATCCACTAATGCCTTGGCAAGCTCTAGGTCCATAAACTGGCTTAAGTCTGTTTTTCCCAGCTTAGGGATAAAATTTAATTTTCCATCAGAGAAAAGACCAGCCCCTCCAATACCACACATGATATTACACGGATTACAATGTAGACAAGTATTATTGGCATTCTTTATAGGACACACCCTTTTATGGGGTACTTCTCCTTTTTCAAGGAGTAAAATCTTAAAATCTGTATTTTCTGAGAGATAATAACTGGCAAAAAGACCTGCTGGCCCTCCACCTACTATAATTACATCAAATCTATTTTCCCCTTTCATATTGTTCATCCATTATATTATAACCCGGCGAATCTCTTGATATCCCTTCTGTACGCTACTATCCCATCTACTATCCCCTCTGCAATATGTTTTAAATATGAATAAGAACGCAATCTCTTCCGCTCTCTTGGGTTTGTAATATATCCTATTTCTATTAAGATAGCTGGCATCCTTGCCCCCATAAGCACATAAAATGGTGCCTCCCTCACTCCATTGCTCACTGGATGATATCTCCTAGTATCCTTTAAAATACCACGCAACACCTTTGAAGCAAGGACTGATGATTCCTTGATCTTAGAATTTAACATGAGATCAGTCAAAATAACCTGCAGGTCGCTAATCTTTTTAGATGATACTGCGTTTTCCCTTGCAGCTACCCTAACAGCATCTTTTGAGCTAGCTAAGTTCAAAAAATATACTTCTACCCCGTGTACTCTTCTATTTCTATGGGCATTCACATGAAGGGAAATAAACAAATCTGCCCCTCTTGTATTTGCCATAATTGTCCTTTCCTCTAAGGGAATAAACACGTCCTTGGTCCGAGTATATAAGACCCTAAAACCTCGTCTCTTTAACATCTTGCCCAATATCTTGGCCAATCTCAAATTTATATCCTTTTCCTTCAATCCCCCACAAATTGCACCAGGGTCCTTGCCCCCATGACCAGGGTCGATCATAATAGTCCTTATATCCAATCCTAGTTGTTCAATGAGTGACGCAGTGGTACCTCTGGCCTTTGCCCTGTTTAAGTTCTCCCTTGCTATTCTTAATTTTTTATTCTCTTTTTTACCATAAATATCCACAACTACTCTAAAGGGATTATCTAAGGAGAAGACCTTATACCCCTTTAATAGACCTGTTTCTATAACTACCCTGACAATATTCTTTTTATAAAATCCATATCTTATTACATGTATTATACTAGAATTAACTACAATCCTTCTTTTATTTAAAATCTTTTTTGGCAGATATGTATTATATAAGTCTACCACTAATTTATTATTATGAGGACCTCTTAATCGTATTTTCCTAAAAACTACCTTTTTTGATAATTCAACTACTACTCTACCATAATCTCTATTGGACCATTGTCTAACATCTAATATTTCTACTGGAAATCTGGAAATATTTCTTTTATGTGGTCTTTGTTTATGTGAGACAACAGCTCGATTTATCTTTATTTTTGACAAATATTTTTTATCCAATTTCTTTAAAAGTCGTCTTGCCTCAACTGCTTTATCTCCCTTTGGATATACATTCAATATATATAAAAGGTCTATATAAGCATCTTCTGGTCTTTTAAGATTATATAATTTTATTTTAGCAGAATATAATTTTGCATCATCACACCAGGGATGTGAGGGGAAGTATCGAATCATTCGATCAAAATATTTTATTGCCTTTAAAAAATCTGATCTAACATGAGACCTTTTCCCAAGTTCTTGATATGTCCTTCCAATATAATAAAGGGATTTTGGAGCATATCTCCCCTTTGGAGAACACTTATATGCCCTATAAAAGAGGTTTTTTACTCGTATCCAGTTAGACCTGTACCTTGCCCTCTTTTTATTCTTCAAGAGTTTGTGAAAACTTATATATCCCTTTAAAAAGTAGCTATTACATCTAGTTAAAGGGTATGCTGGATTACACAACAATGAAAAAACAAACAAAAAACAAAAAAATCTCTTCATAATTTTTATTCCACTGTAACGCTCTTTGCCAAATTCCTTGGTTGATCCACGTCTTTTCCAAGATACACTGCCATTTCATAGGCAAATAGTTGTTCTGCTGGCAAAATGAAAAAACTAGTAAGTATATCTCCCATATATGGAATGTCCCAACGGGAATCCACATTTATTTCTAGACCAGCGTGGGTAAGACAGATAACAGGACCCTTCCTGGCCTGGATCTCTTTGACATTTGAGACCACCTTTTGGAACAAATTATCTTTAGTTGCCAATACAAAGGATGGAAAACTAGGATCTATTAATGCTATAGGACCATGTTTCATCTCCCCTGAAGCATAGCCTTCTGCATGGATATAGGAAATTTCCTTTAGTTTTAAAGCACCTTCCAGTGCCAAGGGATAATTCAATCCCCTTCCTAAATAAAAAAAGCTGCGTGCAAAGCTATATTCTATTGCAAGTGACTTGGCCATTTCTCTCATAGAGGGGAGTTCAGCTTCAAGGACATTTGCAAGGGATCCTAAATTATCAAAGATTTCATATTTTATTTTCTTTGAAATGGTTCCCTTTTTATCCCCAAAATATAATGCCATTAACAACAGGACTATCATCTGCGAACACATGGCCTTTGTGGATGCCACACTTATTTCAGGTCCTGCCTGGGTAAATAAGACCTTATCAGACTCCCTTGCCACTGATGAACCAACCACATTACATATTCCTAGTACAACGGCCCCCATCTCTTTTACCATTCTTAGACCTGCCAAGGTGTCCGCAGTCTCTCCTGACTGACTTATAACTACCACCATCTCCTTTTCTCCTATTATTGGGGAACGATACCTAAACTCAGAAGCAATATCTACTTCAACAGGTACCTTGGCCAGTCTCTCTAAGAGATACTTACCCCAAAATCCAGCATGAAAAGAAGTACCACAGGCAACAATATGAATTTTTTCAGGCAAAAACAAGGAATCCAACTCTGGCAAAATCAAACTCCTGTTCTTATAATCTATCCTACCAGAAAGGGCCTCTTGGATTACCCTGGGTTGTTCCATTATCTCTTTTAACATAAAGTGTTTAAACCCTCCCTTTTGGGCAAGGGTAATATCCCATGGAATGGTTTTAACCTCTTTTTCTACAACCCCTCCAGACTCTTTAGAAAACACATCCACACCCTCTCTATCCAGCCTTGCTATTTCTCCGTCTTCTAAAAAAATTACATCCTTTGTATAGGGAAGAAAGGCAGGAAGGTCTGAGGCTATGAAATTCTCTCCCACCCCTACTCCTACTATCAATGGACTGGACTCCCTGGCTGCCCAGAGCTCATTTGGTCTATCTAAAAATAATACCCCTATGGCATAGGATCCTTGAATCCTTTCTAAACAATACCTTATTGCAGATAATGGATGATTGGTTTCTTTATACCCCTTAGAAATCAAGTGCACTAAGACCTCTGTATCTGTATCTGACAAAAATTTATACCCCTCAGAGATTAAATCCTCTTTTATTTCCTGATAATTCTCAATTATTCCATTATGAATTAGTGCCACATTCCCATCATTATCCATATGGGGATGGGCATTTTTTTCCACAGGTATGCCATGTGTTGCCCACCTAGTATGACCAATTCCAAGGGTGGCATGTAATGGGTCTTTGGTATAAATCTTTTCTTCCAAAGAACTTATCTTACCCTGAGACTTTATAATATTTATCTCACCCTCTTGGATATAGGCAACTCCAGCAGAATCATATCCCCTATATTCCAATCTCTTTAAACCATCAATTAACACTGGCACACATGGTCTATATCCTATATATCCGATTATTCCACACATAAATCAATACCCCTTACTTTATATGTTCTAGAAAGGGACCAATTAACCTTACCATCTTTCTAAGGGCAATGCCCCTATGACTTAAACTATTCTTTTTGCCACGACTTAGTTGAGCTGCACTTTTGCCTAAGGTCTCATCAATAAATATAGGATCATATCCAAACCCCCCTTCCCCTTGAGGGGATAGGGCTATTTTACCCCTCCATACGCCCTGGGTTAATATATAATCCCCGAACGGAGAATATAATACCATAACACATCTAAATTGTGCCCCCCTATTTTCAAAGGGGACATCTTTCATAAGGTTTAATAGTTTTTTGTTGTTTTCCTCATCACTGGCCTCCATACCTGCAAACCTAGCAGAAAAAACCCCTGGCCTACCATCAAGTGCATCTACCTCAAGTCCAGAATCGTCAGATAGGGCAAAATATCCTGTGCGGTAACTCACAAATCTTGCCTTGTAGATTGCATTTTCTTCAAAGGTATGCCCTGGCTCTGGGATCTGTCCAATATCTGTAAATTCATCTAATGATTTGATTTCTATGTCCAATTTATTCTCAATCAAGATATCTCTTATCTCTCTTATCTTTCCTTTATTTCTCGTTGCAATTACTAGTTCCATTTATACCCCTTATTTTTTATTGACAACGTTGTATGTTAAAAATTAATTAGATCAAAAATTAGATATATATTTATAAGTTAATCTCAACAAAACTTTAAGTAAAGTCAAGGATTTTATGGAATATATAAAGGTATACACTGTAAGTTTAGGCTGTCCCAAAAACTTAGTAGACACAGAAAAACTCCTCGGAGGTATTGGGAAATATTATATGCCTGTATCAGACCCAATTAATGCAGACCTTACTATTATAAATACTTGCGCTTTTATCCAAGATGCAGTTAAAGAGTCTATTGAGACTATTTTTGAGATTTGTGAATCTGTTAAAGACAAGCCTAGTGCTCCTTTTATAATTGTCACTGGTTGTTTAGTCGAAAGATATAAGGACTTACTTTCAAAGGAGATCCCTGAAGTAGATCTATTCTTGCCAATACATAAGCAAAATAAACTCCCACAGATAATTGAGAAAAGGTTTAATATCCCCAGGATAAACTACATCTCCTCCTCTTTTAATCGAGTTATAACTACAGGCAATTCCTATGCTTATTTAAAAATAAGTGAAGGGTGTGACCACAGGTGCAATTTTTGCGTAATACCCCTACTTCGAGGGAGACTTATCTCAATTCCTAAGGATAGGATCATACAAGAGGCCAAAAAAATTATGTCCCTTGGCATAAAGGAACTAATTTTAATAGCCCAAGACACCACTGCATATGGAAAGGACCTAGGAGAAAAGGATGGTCTTAAATCTCTTATAGATGAGCTCTGCAATAAACTCCACAATATTCACTGGTTAAGATTATTGTATATGTATCCAAGGGGAATAACAGAAGGATTTTTGAGTTTTTTAAAGACTATATCCCCACCATTTGTGCCTTATTTTGACGTCCCCCTTCAACATTCTCATCCTGATATACTAAAGGGCATGGGACGCCCTTTTCAAATACAGGGAGAGAAACTCATTGAAATGATCAAAAAATACTTCCCAGATGCTGCACTGAGGACTACCTTTATAGTGGGGTTCCCAGGAGAAAAGGAATATCATTTCAAACACCTTGTGGAATTTATTCAAAAAATAAAATTTACCCATGTAGGAGTATTTTCCTATTCCCCTGAAGAAGAAAGCCCTTCTTCTAATTTTGCAGATCAAGTCCCACTCTCCATAAGAGAAGAGAGAAGGAATATACTTATGAAAATACAAAGATCCATTAGTAAAGAATTTTTATCAAACTTTAAGGGCAAAGAAATGGAGATAATAATTGACAAAAAAAGCGATGAATGGCCTACTCTTTTTGAGGGACGTGTTTGGTTTCAGGCACCAGAAATAGATGGTAAGACCTTTGTATCTGGCCCAGGGCTAAAAGAAGGAAAACTGATTAATGCTACAATTCTAGAGAGTTATGACTATGACCTCAACGTACTAATATAAAATTCAAACTTTCTACTAAATTCCATCTCCACTTTTTTGCGCCAACCTATAAAATAATATTGCCTTACCTAAAACATTCTGGTATCAATGACAAAAATTTTTGGTTAGGGGGTACTATATTAATGATTAATGCAAAACCTATAAAACACAGTGAATTTTTAAACGGCGATATTCCTGTTGCTGAAGACTCAACTTTTTCCTCTATGTTAGAGGATTATCTAGAAAACGACTTTCTAGATGTTGAAGATGGAAATATTGTTAAAGGGAGAGTAGTTAGGATCGACCCAGAAAAGGTGTTGGTAGATGTGAACTTCAAATCTGAAGGTCAGATTCCCATAGAAGAATTTCAAGACAGTGATGGCAATCTAGATGTAAAAGAAGGAGATGAAATAGAAGTCTTTGTAATTCACAAAAATGATTTAGAAGGTACTATTTCTCTATCTTACAAACGCGCCAAAAAGATGAGGGTTCTAGACGAATTAGAAAAGGTCCAAGAAGAGGACAAAAATGTCCCAGGGAAGATAGTAAAAAGGATAAAAGGTGGGTATACAGTAGAAGTAATGGGCATAGAGGCCTTTTTGCCTGGGTCTCACGTGGACCTTAGACCTGTGCCTGACATGGACGCATTGGTTGGGGAAAGATTTGAATTTAGAGTGTTAAAAATCAACAGAAAGAGAAGTAATGTTATAGTTTCCAGGCGAGTTATTCTAGAAGAAGAGAGAGAAAAAAAGAGAAAACAACTTTTAGAAACCTTAAAGGAAGGTGCTGTAGTCAAGGGTAAAGTAAAAAATATTACAGATTATGGAGTGTTTATTGATCTAGGAGGCCTTGATGGCTTACTCCATATTACAGACATGTCTTGGAAAAAGATCAAACACCCAAAGGAAATGGTAGCATTGGGAGACACATTAGAGTTAATGGTACTTAGCTATGACAGAGATGAGCAAAAAGTATCCTTGGGGTTAAAACAATTGGTGCCAAATCCTTGGGAAAATATTGAAGAGAAATATCCAGAAGGTGCAAAGATCTGTGGAAAGGTCACAAATATTGTAGACTATGGAGCATTTGTAGAACTAGAGCCTGGTGTGGAAGGGCTTGTACATATATCTGAAATGTCCTGGACTAGAAAATTAAAACACCCCTCTCAAATGGTTCAATTGGGAGACGAAGTAGAAGTAGTTGTCCTTAGCTTGGATACAGATAAAAAAAGGATTTCCCTTGGTATGAAGCAAGTCAAACCCAATCCATGGGACATTGTTGCTGAAAAATATCCAGAAGGGACCATAATTGAGGCACCAATAAAAAATATCACAGATTTTGGTATCTTTGTAGGCATAGAAGACGGTATTGATGGGTTAATCCATGTGTCTGATATTTCCTGGACTAAAAAGATACATCACCCAGGAGAGATATATAAACCTGGAGACGTTATAAGGGCAAAGGTCCTAACAGTAGATAAGGAAAACGAAAAATTTACCTTGGGCATAAAACAATTAACAGAAGACCCTTGGTTAAAGATACCAGAAAAGTACCCAGAAGGGTCATATGTTAAAGGAAATATTACCAATATTACTGACTTTGGAATGTTTGTGGAAGTAGAAGAAGGAATAGAAGGACTGGTATATATTTCAGAGGCTTCTGACAAAAAGATTCAAGATGCAAATGAAATCTACAAAGTTGGAGAAGAAGTAACTGCAAAGGTAGTTCGTGTAAGTGCCGAGGACAGAAGGCTTGGCCTTTCTATTAAACAATACCTTGAAGAAGAGGCCAAGAGGAAGCTAGAAGAAGAAAAAAGACGCAAAAATGAGACTGGTAGTAATCTTGGAGAGTTGATAAAGAAGAAACTGGAAAATGCAGAGTAATAGACTTACGTTTAGTCAAAGACATCCATTTTTATTTGGTTTTTTTCTTATAATACTGGCCATGGTCCTTATAATGGGGACCATGGTCCTTTTTTATTCAGTCAAAGACAAAATAAGGCTACCTTTTGTTTCCCATAAAAAAATTGGTATAGTAAATATAGAGGGGACAATCTTCAGTTCAAGAAATGTCTTAGATTGGCTCAATAAACTAAAAAAAGACCCTGATGTGGTAGGAATACTCATTAGGATAAATTCCCCAGGGGGTGTTGTTGCCCCGTCTCAAGAAATTTATGAAGCAGTGAAAGAAATAAACAAGGTAAAACCTGTGGTGGTATCAATGGGCGCTGTTGCAGCATCTGGTGCATATTATATTAGCTGTGGGGCAAGAAAAATCATAGCCAATCCAGGTACTATCACAGGCAGTATTGGGGTACTTGCAAAACTTACTTGTATTAAAAAATTATTGGACAAGGTAGGTGTAGAGGATGAGACAATAACCAGTGGGAAATTTAAAGATGCTGGATCTCCTTTTAAGGAACTCACCCCTGATCAAAAAAAATATTTTCAAGACCTTGTCAAAGATTTATACAACCAATTTATAACAGCAGTGGCTCAAGGACGGCACATGGACCTAAACAAAGTGAAAAAATTGGCTGATGGCAGGGTTTACACAGGAAGACAAGCCAAGGATTTAGGTCTTGTGGACTATCTGGGAAATATGGACAAGGCAATAGATATATTGAAAAATATATGTCATATAAAAGGGGAAGTAGGTTTTGTTGAGGGTCCAGAGAAAAAGAGATCTTTGATCCAAAGAATAGTTGGGGCTATAGCTAAAAAAGACTTACTTTTAAAAAACACAGGACTATTTTTTTATATAATACCGTCTCAATTTAGTAGATGAAAAATATGGAGGGCATAATATGCATACTTTGTTAGAGCTTATAAAAGGGATGAGTGAGTCATCGGCCCAAGGATTTTTTGGAGTGCTGGGTATCTTCCTATTTTTAATTACAATGATAGGCGCTGGTATTTACAGGGTAAAAGAACAACTAGAAAAAGAAGAAAAAAACCATCACTTATAAATCATCATGTTTAAATTTTTTATCCGCTGTTTGTAATACAGGAGAATATCCTTCTTTCAAATAAAGGGTAATATAGTATTTTCCATATTCACCTTGGGAATATAGTTTGTAATTAAAAGGGGTTATAATTATCTCAGAACCAATATCTAATTCTTCAATAATAGGCGCAACCTTCTCCATTATTTCAAGGGACCAAAGTGTACCCTTATCATTAAATACCTCTAGGTCATGGGTAATATCTGGATCTAAGAGATGACAAATAAAATATATTTCATCTTTTTTCAATGGATCATCTGGGGTATCTGAATGGATAAACACTTCTACTACCTTTTCATCTAATTCACTTATTTTTTTTGCAATATGCTTTAATATTTTGAGACTATCCATATCTATTCCTCATGAATTATTTTCATCCATCTTATTTTGTTCACAAATTGCCTCTTCTATACATTGTCTCATATCTTCCTTATTTGCCATATTTGAATCATAAAGTGCTATCTGCAGATTTATTGCCCTTTGGATAATGGGTTTTGTAATATCAAAAAAACCTTTAAATACCTCTATGGCCTCTTTTAGCCTATCTTCTTGTACAAAACACAGCCCAAGATACAGGGAAATAAAATTATTTTTGACCCCCAGTTGTATTAATTTCAAAAATTCTTGTTTAGCATTTCCTATTTCACCTATTTTATACAGGCAATACGCAAGCTTTTGCCTTGCAACTAGATTATCGGACCTTTCTTTTACTAATTCTTGTAATATCTCTTTTGCTTCTGTAAATTCTCCTTGCTGTAATAGGACATCAGCATCTCTGGCCTTTTTATTAATAAGAGGACTTGGATTTGAAGAAACATCTAACTGGGAGAATCTATTTTTAAAACCAAATAAAAATTCCCTTCTACTGAGCCTGGTCTTCCTCATAAGCTAACTCCACTTTTTATAATTTGCTCAAAATTATTATACGTAACCCCGATATTATGCAAGGGATAACCTAGGATGACAATAAAAATTTTTATATTATATCAAAATATGCTTATTGACAAAAAAATAAAAAAAAGTATAAAGAGTTCTATTCAGGTGCCTCAGGCTTAATAGGGAACCCTGTGAGAATCAGGGACCGGCCCGCGGCTGTGATAAGGGGACGAAAGCTGCAAAAGGCCACTTTCTCCGCTACCTTTTTAAGTAAGGACTATATCTATAGGTTATTCTCGTTAAAATAGTATCAAAGAGTAAAACCCTTGCTAAAAAAGATGGTGGGGTTGGGAAGGCGCAGTTAGTAGGTTGATCCTTAGAGTCAGAAGACCTGCCTGATCAAAAATAAAAAGGCTCTCGAGGATAAGGGCTCTTTAGGTTAAGATTTGGGGATAAAAACGGGAAATCCCTGGGATCCAATTATTTTTGGGTTTCAGGGATTTTTTTATTTAAAAATGCTTGATATGTTAAAAAAAATAATATACATAAAATTTAACTTTATTGAAGATAAATAATATTAAATAACACAATTTTTATTTTTTTAATATTTAATATAATTAAATGTTCTTTTACACTCCACTTACACTAACTAATTATGGTCTGGATACTTTGATATTAAATTTTATAATCTAAGGAGAGCGGTAAGTATATAATTAGGATATTAAGCAAGCCCAAAGCACTCTCTTATATACGACCTGAATTCGCAACATAAAGATTAATCCTCCCTTATGGCGAATTCAGGTCTTTTTTTATTACTCACTCCTCAATATAATCCTACAATCAGCTACAGTGGCCCCCATACCCTGTTCATGGACCAAGAGTGGATTTATATCCATCTCTTGGATCTCTGGATGATTTACCATTAATTTAGAAGTAGAAATCAACAATTTCTCTACAGAATAGATATCTTTTTTAGTATCTCCCCTAAAACCAGTAAGTAGTTTATAGGCCTTTATACCCTCTACCATCCTCCTTGCATCACCCCTTGAGATTGGAGCTATCCTAAAAGAAACATCCTTAAACACTTCCACAAATATCCCGCCAAAACCAAACATAATTAAAGGGCCAAATTTTGGATATCTAGTTGCACCGATTATACATTCAACTCCTTTGTCTGCCATTTTTTGAACCAATACCCCCTTAATATTGACATCGGGATTATATGACCTTGCGTTTTTTATTATGGTCTCAAAACCCTGTGACACATCTTGTGGTGACTCAAGGTTTACAAGGACCCCTTTTGCATCAGATTTATGTAATATGTCTGGTGAGACTATCTTTAATACTACTGGGAATCCAATACGCTGGGCAATAGCTAGGGCCTCCTCTGGGCTATTTGCGAGTTCCATAGGCAAGGTAGTAAACCCATAACAGTTTAATATATCCCTACATTCTAGTTCACCTAGTCTTAGCTCTCCCTTAGATATATGTCCTTCTATTATCTGGTCAACCAACTCCTTATTATAGTCTATCTCTATATCCTCATAAATCTCCCTATGGAGCCAACTATTAAATTTATACAACGCACCTAATGCCTTTGCAGCGTTTTCAGGAAACTTAAACACTGGATATCCATGTTCTTGAAGATAATGCACCCCAGGAGATACATCTACTACTCCCATAAAACAGGAAATTATTGGTTTATTAGTAGTAGAGGCCACTCTAACTATTGCTTCAGCAGTAGCCTTTGCATTGGTCATAGACTGGGGAGTTAAGATCACAAGGGCACCATCTACATTTGGATCAGATATTACTATGCGCAAAGCATTTTCATATCTATCTGACGTGGCATCTCCAATAACATCAACTGGATTATGTATATTGGCAGTTGGTGGCAAATATTGTTTTAGGCTCTCTTGGGTCTCCTTACTAAACTGGGCCAATACCAATCCCGTTGTAACAGTGACATCTGTTGCAACTATCCCTGGGCCACCAGCATTTGTCACAATAGCTACCCTGTTTCCTGCTGGGACCTTTGTCTTTAATTTACCCAAAGGGCTTTCACTCTTATAAGTAAAGGCAGTTGCAAAATCAAAAAGTTCATTTATGGTATCAGCCCTAATTATACCTGTTTGCTCAAATATGGCACTATATACTGCGTCTGACCCAGCAATTGCCCCTGTATGTGATGCCGCTGCCTTAGCACCTGCTGATGTGCGACCAGACTTTATTACTAAAACAGGTTTGGGCCTATCCCCTGATGTAATCTTCTTGGCCATCTCAATAAAATCCCTAGCCCTTCTAAGCTCTTCTAAATATATCATAATTACTTCAGTATATGGATCCTTGTAAAAATACTCCATGAGATCCACCTCGTCCACGTCCGCCTTATTTCCTATGGAAATAAATTTTGAGAACCCAAACTCCCTATCTGCTGCAAAATCCAAAACCGCTGTACACAATGCCCCACTTTGTGATATAAAAGATATCTTCCCTGGTTGAGGCATTCTTCTGGAAAAACTGGCATTTAATCTCACATGTTCAACAGGATTAATCACACCTAAACAGTTGGGACCAACCAGTCTTACCTGTGCATCTCTACATAACCTGCTTATCTCCTCTTCAATCTCCGCACCAATTCCTCCAACTTCCCTAAATCCTGCTGAAACTATAACTATGCCTCCTACCTGTTTTTCAATAGACTGCTTCACTGCTTCTAATGCCAAATTAGGTGGAAGTATGATAAAGGACAAGTCCACTGGATCAGGAATATCTAAGATAGAGGGATATGCCCTAACACTAACAACTGATTTTGCCTTTGGATTAACCGGATATATCACTCCATTAAAACCACCCTTTAATATATTCAAAAATATATCATGTCCCACCTTTCCAGGTGTTGTAGATGCCCCTATTACGGCAATTGATTCTGGGGCAAATATGGCGTCTAATCCTCGCATGGCCTACCTCCTTTGTATTTTAAAAAATTGTCTCTCTCAAGTTGAGGGATATTGGGAATATGCTCAATTTATCAAAACTTCAACAAAAAAATACAGGATAAAATGAATTATTTTTAAAAGATTTTAGTTCACAGGGAAGAGGTCTAGTCTGTGTTGTTCTTAATACTTCTAATAACTGATCTGACTATATTTCTTACACTCACATTACCTTGGGTAAATAATTTAATAGACCAGACCTCTTTTAGCCCTAATTTTTTAATTATTTCCCTTTCAGTATAACCTCTATTAAATAAATTTGAGATTTCTCCATATAAGTTTTCTAAATATTCCAACTTTGCCCTTAAATGTTCTCTACCCTTATTAAGCCTTGGCCTGTGTCCACAAAAAAGGACCTCAAAATCATATCTTAATACCTTTTTTAAAGAATTAATTTGATCAAGTATCCATTCATCAGACCTAAAATACTTTACCCTATCTGCAAGATAAAGATCTCCACTAAATAAATATCCCCTCTCTGGAACAAGATATACAACGTGATCCTTGCTGTGACCTGGAGTATGAATTGCCTTAAAATTAAACCTGTTAGAATTTATTTCCCTAGGTAAAACCTCACACAACACAGGCTCTGCCTTACCCCATATATAGCGTTGGTAAAACATTATATTAAATCCATTGGCCAGCTTATTTATGCCTTTTTCATGACAATATACTATACAGCCAAACCTCTCTTTTATGGAGTGTGCATTTCCACTATGGTCCTCATGGTGATGGGTGAGCAATACCATATCTACCTTACGGTCATTCAGAAATTCATTTATAGGCCCCCTCATATGAGATAGCCCAGTATCTATTAATACATTGTCTATCAAATAAAAATTCGTTGTCATAAAGGGTCTTCCAATTGGGGAAGACCCTGCTTGTATCATCTCCACATCTTGAATCTGTTTTATATTAAAAAACTTCATCTCTGTGTTCCCTTATAAAAACAACTAGTAAGCACCGCTAGACTAAACCTTACACTTATCTACCACTGAACAGGAAAAATAGGAATATTTTTATTACCTAGCAGTTCTGGTTTTTGTTTATCTGGAGAATTCTGTTTTAAGTTTATTGAAAGGGGCCATATCATCTCCCCTAATTCCACATAACCAGAGTTGTTAAAGTCAAGATTAGACACCCCTTTTTGAGCCATGTTATAGAGGGCAGACAAAAAAGCAGAATTTTTACCATTTTTTTCAGCAGTACTCATCTGACCAGGAGAAGTAGCAAACAACACAGATATATCTTTTGTTTTAACTTTCTCCTGCATAATAACAGCTGGTTTCCACGGGACTTCTACCCTGCACGCATCAATCATTACCAGTTTGATTCCAGTTGCTTTATCTAATTTTTTCTCCAATTCCTCAAGTGAAATAGCCGTTTCCATAAGATCTTCCTGCCCCTGAATAGATGCATCTTTTGGCAAAATATAGAACCTACCCTTGCCATCTACTACCCCGTGTCCTGAATAATAAAAAAATGTTATTGCGTCCTTTGTTATTATATGAGAAGAAAATTCCCTTATCTTTCTCCTAAGCTCTGCCATAGTTGGGTCAGATATTACCTGGATATTTTGTCTGGGCACCCCTAAAAAACAAGTTGCGAGTCTTAAGATAAGGATTTTATCGTTTTTTACAAATCTTAATGTTGGAAGTTCAGTGTACTTAGACACCAATACTGCTAAGAGATATCTATTTGGATATGGAGAAACACATTTTTCAGAAATCATGACCTGTGTATCTGGATTTTGAACAGGTACAGATTGTGACAGTGTCTTGGACCCAATGAGCTTTTTTGCTTTAGATAAGTAATTAGAAGGGCACTTAAAAAAACGGGACATATATACATATTCTTTGGCATAGACCTTTAAGACCTTTGGAGCTATGGGCCTATCTAAAAATCCACTCCTTGAATATAAGACATCAGGTTTCTTGTCCTTCATTTTTTCAATATATTTAAGGGCCAACTCCTCCTGTCCCAAGAGATGATATACATATGCAAGATGATAAAATAGGGATGGATTTTCTGGATTTAATTCTACGGCCTTTTCTAAAAAAATCCTTGCCTTGTGTAATTTATTATCAGCAACATAAAACATCCCCAGATTGTAGTTCACAAGAAAACTATTAGACCATCGAGGCAAGGTAGCCCTATGATCTGAGATAGCCCGATCTATATCTCCCATAAAGAAAAATGCCAGGCTCCTGTAATAATAACCATCTAGATTTCCTGGTTGGATCCTTAAACATGCAGAAAAATCCTTTATGGCCAATTCATATTTATCCCTATCTAAAAATATCCTGCCTCTATAAAGATAGGCCACTGCGGATCTAGGATTTAATTCTATGGCCTTATTAAAATTATTCAACGCTATCTCATATTCTTTTTTTTCATAAAATGCCTGTCCACGATTTAGATAAAGAAAAAAATGTTGAGGACTTATTTGAATGGCCTTGTTAAAATCAGATATGGCCTCGTCATATCTACCAATAAGGAAATAACACCTACCCCTTTTGTTATAAGATGTGTATAATATTGGATTTAATTCTATAGCCTTGGTATAATCCTCAATAGCCAGCTCTTTTTTACCAAGGGCCCAATAAGCATCACCCCTATTTTGATACGCAAGGACAAAATCTTGTTTAATAGAAATTGCCTTGGAATAGTCTGCTATGGCCATATTATATCTCTTCAAAGAATAATAACTCGTACCCCTGTTATTATAGGTGACTGCATTTCTAGGGTTTAAATCTATGGCCTTGGTGTAATCTTTAATGGCTAACTCATGTTCTCCAAGGTCACCATAAGAATCCCCTCTATTTTTATAGGCAACTGCCAAAGTGGGTCTCAATAAAATTGCTCGATTAAAATCCCCTATAGCCTTTTTATGTTCTCCTAACTCAGCGTAACAATATCCTCTATTATTATATGAAACTGCATCATATGGATTTTGAGAGAGGACCTTATTATATTCTTGGATTGCGAGATAATAGTCCTTTTTTTTAAGATATGAATATGCAATAGACGCAAGATTTCTCAATCTTCTATTATAAGTATACGATTTTCTGTAACTGCTTGAAGGAGGGGCACAGGACAAAAGTGAACTAGCTAAAAATATTAATATAAAATACCTCATAATATTGCCTCCTTGTTAACTTATGGTTATATATCTACTAGCTCCTTATTAAGATCAGGTTGGCTAAACAACCTTTAAGGGACATTTGCGTATCTCTTTAAGATAAAGCCTGGATTTTGTCAGGAAAACTTATAACAATAAGAAATTTATAAATCTTTTAGCAGGAAAGTAGATCAAATAAAATTAAAGGCATGTCCACTACAAAAATCACATAATTGATAACAAGCTATAAATCTTGGAGGATAGATATTTTACTAAAGGTAACCCCCTTTCCCTTAGCTCAAAATAAATAAAAAGTTTAAGCAGGTACAGGTACAGATATTTTCCCGCACATTACATATTATTCCATTAAAATAACCCCAATCCTAGGGGGACAATATCTAAAAAATATATTAAAATCTAATGAAATAATCTCCTAATCTTTTCCCAATCAAATTTTTTTGCAAAACAAAGGGCATCCCTCCAACCCATATTGGTGAAATTAAAGACCATAACAGCCCTAGTGGTTCCAGGAGCATCCTTTGATTCAAAAGCAATTACCACTCCACCACTTTTTTGTTTTTTTTCATATGAAATCCCTACATTAAACCCTTTAATCTGAGTCAATTTTACAAATTGCTCAGAGCTATCTACCTGCATATTGGCCTGAAATGGTGCCCAGTATCCCATGGCATTCATCCCACCTATCACCATAACATCAATTTTTTTATTACCCTTTGTATAACTCCTATTAGCTGTGACCATATCTCCCATTGGACTCCCCTGCATATTCATCCCTTCACAAGGTTCAGCCCTCCAACCACTCTGGTCTTCTAATGCACCGCATATAACCTTATAAGGAGGCATACTATAGCCAATTGATGCACAAACACAAAAAAACACTACAATTACTAGTAACTACCATCCAGGAGCCATGTTTCTGCATATTATTCCTCCATATAATTCTAATTTTTCTTCAAAAGTGCATTATTCTAATATAGGTATAATTTTCCAAAAAAACAATTCTGTCAAGTAAAAGATACTATTAAAGAACAGGAGAGTTTTTTAATATAAATTTGCATATATTAAACAATTTTACTTTAACTATTAAATACGTTGTTAATGATAATCTTTTTTTCATATAAAATAAATCTCAAGAAATTTATTTTATATATCCACTACCACTATATCTTTGCAAAAAAATCATCTCTGCTTTAGTAGGTATTAAATTCCTTTCATTTTCCCTATCTATACATTTATTTCTTGAATTTATTTTATTATTAATAATAAATTTCTACTTATAATAAACCAATGAAAAGTTATTTTCATTATTAATTTTAATATTATAATTTTTCTTTAATAAAATATTATCATTATCTAAAACCAATCCCTGACTATATCCATTTATTATTAACCAACGAAATACTTTATATATATTTACACCTCTAAGAGCTAAGGCATGATTTAGTTCTATAATAATGAATGGATTAAAACGTTCTATTGTTTTTATTGCACCCTGAATTACTTCAAAATCATAAGAATCCACATCAATCTTTATACAATCTATTTTTTCTATTTTTTTTTCAAAGACAAATTCATCTATTGTAGTAAATGTCCATATATGTGTCTCTGGTTCTCTTCCCCAAATCTTATAAATTTTATCTTCTTTATTACCACAAAAATTTGATAGCGCAGTTTTTATTGGTATAACATTTTTAATATTATTATGTTTTAAATTATTAATCAATTTAGTAATTGTATCTGTTGGCTCAAAAGCATATACTTTTCCCTTTGGAGACAATTTTGCAAATAGTATGGAAAAATATCCTATATTTGCGCCACAATCAATAGTAACCCAATCCTCTTCAAAATTCTTAACAATCCATTCTTTTGTCTCCATTTCACAATTAGGATAATAATCTTTAAATTCATCATAATAGTCTATTAATTCTATATACCTTAACAATGGGACTTTTGTATAAATAGGAACTGAATTCATATACATTTCTCCAGATTGTTATATAAAATATTAATCAAAAATTTTATATTTATAATCAATCAATAATCAACCTATATCTTAAATAATAAATAAATTTCTAAGCTGGCAATAAAGCCGATCTTCAAATTACAACAAATATAAAAAATTTTTCTATACTAATTTCAATAATTACATCTAAAAGGGACATCTCCTTTTTTGGATGAGAATCCAGTGGCCAGCATTGACATAGTCCCCAAAAACGGCCTCAGGACTTGCTAAACGAAAATATAAATCCTCTCTATCTTTTAACCAAGAACAAAAATCAATAGCAATCTGATTCGTACATTCTACATTTTCATTTAATAGTATCTTTTTCGGTCCTCCATAATAAGGGCTAAAATTTCTGATACAACATAAGCTTTTTTGATTTAGATGTTCTAGAAGAATTTTTAGTGTTCGATCATAGAAAAATTTTTGCCCTAACTCATCCGCCCATATAAAAATCTTTTTCTTATCTTGCTTTAAGAATGATAATATAAGGTCTAAAAATTTATTTTCTTCATCTAATCCTAAAAAGAGCTTAATTGAAGAGTTAATCCTTTTTTTTGCTCTTAATAGTACATGTTTGTAGGAGTCAAAATGACTTAAAGATGGAATATATCCAATAAATGGTCTATCCTTTTCCTTGCAATATTTAAAAAAAAGAAACGTATTACTAACTCCAACTCTTCCCATATGTACTATAATATCCGGGAAAAAATTCCAGATTATATGAAATATCATTTGGATATCATACAAATTCAAATCTTCACAAAATTTATTAGATTTTCTTATTTCAGTCAGAAAAGAATAGTTTTTTTTTAAAAGTTCTTCAGAAAAAAAAGTAGGGTGCTCGATATAATTAATATTATAATCAAAACTAACTCTTTTTCTTTTTGTAACTATTGCTATCCCTGGTTTTTTATGAGTATAAAAATATGATTGGCTCTTTGGATCAAAAAATGTAGTGCCAGGATAATCCAAGACACATACATACCAATCTTTTGTTTTGTATCTTATATCCTCCACAACCCTATTAACTCCATGAAACTGGAGAACATCATGAAAAACAATCAAATCAGACATCCTTTTTGAAAGGTCCCAATCTGTTTTTACATATTCATAATGATGATTCCCATCTATATAAATCAAATCAAATCGATATCTTTTTTGCCAAAAATAATATAAAATTTCCCTTGAATCTCCCTGAAAAAAATTAAATTTAACGTTCCCAGAATAACGAAAAAAATCTCTCCCCCTCTTATCTTCAATATCTATTGTACATATCTCTCCACCTTCCATAGCTGAGGCCATCTCTAATGTTCCCCTACCTATAGAAGTTCCTATTTCTAATATTTTTTTTGCCTTAACAAGTCTTATTAAGGCCTTTATAAGATTGTACTCTTCTATACCAGATATTTCCATATTTTTACAGTAAAAAGCCAACTTAAACTTTAAATTACATATTTTTCTAGTTAGAATTTGGATCTGGGTCCTCCTATACCTTCCCTATTACCTAAAAAAATAAATTGTGGGACAATATCCTTTGTCAAATTCTAAAAAATCTCATATTATAACCTAAATTTTCATATAGTTTTATGGCCTCTGGTTTGATAACTCTATTCATTATCTCAATCTCATGATTGTCAAAGGTAATTTCTCTATCACCAATGTGAGAATTTATTTTAGGAATAGAGAAGACCTGACTTACCCAATGTTCATCTAATATTATACCCCCATCAGATAAGTAATCAATAAACTCAATAAATTTATTTTTATCTTCAGTTAAGTCCTCAATTTTTTCAATTCTTGACGACAATTGTGTCTCCTCAATAATAGCATTCAGCATATTAACAGCATGAACAAAAAGTATCTCGTTCATAGAATAATTTTTTAATTTTAACTTATTGCTTTCTATTAATTCCTCTATATAGGAATAATCAGAATAACCACCTTTCAATCGTCTTAAACAATAACACATCGACTTTAATCGTTTTAACGGATCTCTTACTAAAACTGCATCTCTAAAATTCTTACCCAAAACCTTTCTTAAATAGGGTAGTTCTTCTCTATCTACTCCATGGATATCACCCGCTAATTTATAGCCATTTGCAGTAACAGATATTGTTTTTAAGTAACCAATACCCTCTACATAGGGAGAGCCATACAAATAAGAAAAATGTTGGTTAAGACAATGAAGGCAAAAAATATCAGGATGAGAATTCAATACCTTAGCTAACCAGGTAGATCCACAACATCCCCAAGTTATTACTGCAAACAGCCGAGGCTTTGGTTGAATATTATATAAATATTCAAGATACTCAAAGGTAGAATCAAAAAATTTCATCTTTATCTCTTAGCTATATAAATCTTATTTAAACAAATTTTTATTAAAATAAATACATTTTTTACATATATCTGTTGGATTATATTTAAATTTATGACGCCAGGAAACTATATTTTTATTATTAAATGAATGATATATATTTCCATTTATATAATTTCTTTCTTTATAAAAATCTACATAACAACACAGACGAGAATAAAAAGCATTCCTATTGATATCTATATTTACCATCATACGTTGATATAGATAAGAACAATTATAATGTGTTATCTCTATACTATCATCATGTATTTCTTCATATATACTTGGAATCTGCTGAAATGAATTTGAATATACAACATCTACTTCAGAATTTTTTATCTTTTGGTCTAATGTATATAAAGTATTTCTATATTCATGATAATCTAGATACATTAAGGATAACTTTTTGTAAAGATTATAATTAGTCTTGGGGGCTAATTTAAAGTCAAATTTGCTCGCCAAACTTAAAGGATTAATAATAATTCTATCCACTTTTAAAATATTACCTAATTCAATAAAAATGGGTAATTCATGGAAATTTAAAGACGTAACGCAAAAAGAAATCTGTATAAACAAATCAGAATTATATTTTTTCTTATAATCTTTTAGCTCCTTAATAGCCTCAACAACTTTATAAAAGTAATGTCTATCTTTTATTCTCATTATCCTTAGGTAAGTTTCTGGGGTGGCAGCATTTAAACTTATATTTATAGAGTCACAATGTTTTTTTACCATGTCCATTTTCTCTGACAATAAAATACCATTGGTTACTAAATAAGTAGTCGCGCGTGGATCTAGATATTTCCTTATCTCACATGCAAGAGAGTCAAAATCAGGATGCAACAAGGGTTCTCCATAACAATTAAAACCAAAGTTTCTAACAAACTTAAGAATATTCCTAAAATAAATTATTTTTTCTACAGGAAGATAATAATTATAATTATTGCAGTATTTACAAAATACACAATTAGCATTGCAAAAAGATACTATAGGCAAAAATACATCTATAGGTATGGAACTAACAATAGGAGGATTCGTCATATACTCATAAGTATTAAGAAGTATATTATAACTCCATTTATCCTCTATAAATTTATCTTTTACTTCCAAAAAAAATTCAGGCTCGGCCTTTATTTTCCTAATGAAACTGTCTAGATCAACCATTTTCTTACTCTAATTTGAATGTTTAAAGGCAGATAAAATATTGCACTTAACACATGTTTCTGGAATGTACGGACCTTCCTTTAAAGCCCTCCTTAACTCAACCATAGCAGGAGCATTTCTAATCTTTCCAATAAAATTTCCATTAAGATCTAAAGCAATAGGGTTAAAACCTGGAAGCGTTTCCATATAAACACATACTGGTTGGATATTAGATATACGAGGATCAATCATATATTTATAAAGATATTGACATCTTAAAGGTAAAGAAATCCCAAAATCTGATGCCTTAACCCATCCTTTAGTAGGAATATTTGAAAGCTGTTCTCCAAAAGTATTTACTTCTCTATAAGCCAAGCTTCCTTTAATATTATTCGCTTCGGTTTCCAATGCAATACTCTTTCCCCAATTATCAATATCTGCTATTACAGGGACATCTGAAACTCCAATATTCTCTTTAATCTTTTCTATTAAATAAAAAAACTTGGGATGTTTTGTGGGATGGAGATCAAAATATTTCTTATTTACAGAAGGTTTTATGGGGTTATTATAATTACCAGTGGCCAATGTTCTTAGATATAACTTATCAACACCTAACTCGTTAATTAATTTTATAACTAACGGTATCTCATGAATATTTTGTTTTAAAACCACATAAGTTATATATACTTGAAGTTTTGAATTTCTTTTTATCCGCTCATTTAAAATTATCTCTATATTCTTTATTACTCTTTTAAAAGATCTCCTAACACCCATTACAAACTCATGGGTATCATTTGTAGCTGCATTTAGGCTTATAGTAAGTACATTTATATTATTAATTATTACAGAAAATTTTGAATTTAGCTCTATTCCATTAGTAACTAAATAAAAAATACATCTATCATCTATAAAATTCCTTATAGTAATTATACTTTCATCAAAAAAAGGATGTAATAATGGTTCTCCTGCTGGATTTATTCCCACATAACATAGATACCGAAATAGATCTTTGTATAATTTTATTTCAGATATTGTCATGTATCTTTTCACATTAAATTTCCAATAGCTACAAAATAAACATTTAGCATTACAATATGTAATAAATGGCAAAGATACATCTATAGGATATGATTTTACTCTTATTTTGGATTCTTCAAATTCTAATTTATTCAATTTTAAATTTTCAGTCCATTTATCCACAATCTTTTATCCTCATCATTATATAACATATTAACCAAATCTTTTTCCCAAAAAATTCTATCCCAAGGAACAACATCCTTTACTTCAAAATACTTTCTATCATCTACATATTTCCTTCGTAAGAATCTAAATAACCTTGAATGTCTATATTGGGGATAATAATACTTCATATTTTGTGTTTTTAATACCTCTTCATTAATATATTTTTTTTTGGCTTCATCAGATCTAAAATAATTTCTAGCTGACAGATCTGAAATATTCAAAAAACTAGCTGGAACTATATTTTCCTTTAAAATCAAAATATGATTAGAATTGTCTTCTAAGGCATGAGAAAAATTCTTCAAAATTGTATCTATATTTATATCAGATGGACCTATAAAAATCCAATCATCAGATAAGATATACTCTTTAAAATTAAAATAATAAAAATCGTTTTCTTTTATACCAAAATTTAAAATATATTCAGCAAGATTAAAATCGTCTATTGTATCTATATCAATGGTCTCTTCTGTTGACAGGATCAATCTATATACCCTCTCTTGAGAAGCAAGACCATACATGTACCACAACTCTTCTCTGTATTTTAAACTACTCATCTTATAAACTGGCAAGTTATACTTACAAAATAATGGTGGAGGCCTGAAAAATTGTTTTACACCTTCCTCTATAGGATAATAAAAATCTAGCAAACAATATTCTATATCTGTAGTACTTATAATCTTCCATGGATATCTCGTTAAAATAGCATTATATGCTTCTCTTATTTTCTCCTTTTTCCTAAAAGGAAAGGTAGGCATAAAAACTCCATACCAATCCAAATTAGATCTATTATCCATATAATGGAGTACAACGTCTCTAAGAGGGGAATCATCCTGTGCAAGATCAGGAGGTCTTTTTAAGATTTTCACCTCCCTCTCCGAATAGTATTCCCTTACTGTTTCAGCGATTTCATCGCTTTCTGTAGATACAGTAATATCATAGAAAACATCAGACTCTAATAAAACATCTATTGTCCAGCAAATTAATGGCCTACCTTTTAATATTTTTATATTTTTCTTTTGTAACCTCTTTGAACCTATCCTTGCGGGCACCAAGGCACCAACTTTCATTAGAACATCTCCTTACCTAATAATAAATCCTAATAAATTTCACAAAAATCTAAATTCATATCTATAATCTGGCTTACAATTTCTCTAAAAAACATTGACGCAATTAAAATTGACTTGGGTTGTAATTCTGAAATACTTTCAGGTGGATAAACAGGATAATTATCAATAGACGTCCCCCATAATTTTGAATTATTATCAATAAATCCGATAAGATTATCGAGATTATTCTTTACATATTGTGAATAATTTAATTGGTAAAAACTACCTGTTCCCCATATCATAAATCTCCCTTTTTTATTCATTTTTCTTATAAGATCCTCTGTAGATAAATAAAATCTGTCTAATGAGAAATGAATATTTTTTAACCGATAATACGAAATTGATAACTCATTTAATAAAGTCTCCAACCTCTTAGCTGAGCTAGTATCTTGTTCTTTGATATAATCTATTGAACGGAGGATTAAGTTTTCCCAATTAGGCACATCATTAAGTAATTGGGGAAAGTCAAAAATACATTCTTGAGAATTAAGGTTATTAAACACAACAGGCACTATAGTTAATGGTAACAAATCATTGTCCCTACACCACTTCATAAAGTCAGGTAATTTTTTTAGATTGCTCTTCATCAATACGCAATTTATATTAATCTTCCACTCTAGATTTTCTTTTTCTATAATCTCTTTTAAATTTAAAATGGTTTCTTCTATGTGTCTCCAGGAAGATCCTTTCCTTATATACTCATAACAATTTTCTATTGAATCCAAACTAATGCTAAAGACTATTCTTTTTATCTTTCTAAGAATATGTAAATACTTATTTAACAATGTACCATTTGTTATTAAAGATAAAGTAACATCTTCTAATACCTTTTCTTTTGAAAATCTATCAATAAAAGATAAACTACTTGGGATAAACAAAGGTTCACCACCTACTATTGTTAAAACAAGGGCATAACCTAAGTATTCCTTTAAATTATCAAAAATTTTTGAAGGTAATATGTTATATGGTTTTTTTCTTAAATATTCTTGAGAACACATTATACATCTTAAATTGCAGTTTAAACCAAAATTCAAATAATATCTAAGCGGTAAATTATCTATGACAATATTACTATCATTAAAATTTTTCACAAAACGATCATAATTTTCCCTCTGTAGAGAATTTAAGGAAGCAACATCAACAGACATCTCCTTAAAACCAAACTTCAGCTCCTGACAATCTTTACAACCACTATTTATATAATTTTTTAGTCTAATTATATTACGAATTTTTTGAAAGTATTCACCATTCCAATAAAAGTCTAAATCAAATTCTTTTTCTTTTAAAGAATTCCATTCTGGATGGTCTCCATTATAATAGCAACAACATTTAACATTAAAATTATATTCAATCTGTAAATCTCTCCATGGATAATAACATCTAGTATTACACATTTCTATTATCCTTCAAAAAAACAAAATTTCAAAAGTTAAGTTATTTATTTTATGTATCTCCATAAGTTGTTGAAAAATTTCATTGGAAAAAGTAGAAGTTATGATTATAATATCAGGTGCCACATTTTTTATTTCATATGGAGGATAAATCTCTACTTCTCCTATACATTTTCCCCATTTATTTTGGTCATTATCAAAGATAAATATCTTTGAATCAACTGATAAAAAACTTAATAAGAACTCAATATTAGATCTTAATCTACCTCCTGCCCCAAAAAATGCTATTTTTTTATATTTTTTTAATTTTGATTTATATTCTTCAAATTTATGTTCTAACTTATATTTACTGTACAATACAAATTCATCAAATCGTTTAAAATAATCGTCTATTGTACAGAGGCCATCATCATAAGGTACTAGAAGTTCTCTAAGTTCTTTATGTTTTTTAAGTAATTCTATTTTATCAGAAAAAATATTAAATAATTCAATAGCACAATCATTTAAGCCAAATAATTCATGTATGCATATAAATTTTAAAACTTTTTTTTCATCTATAGCATAATTATATTTTTGTATATATTCATAATCTCCAATATCTCTTAAGTATAGGGCATCTCCCCATATAACCTGTCCAAAGTCAGTTTGAGCAGGAATATCCAATAAAAATTTCCCTGGTAAATCTTTCCGACTATAACGATAAATATTTATATCAAAAAGAGTAAATCCTCTTTTTCTTAAAAAGATATCTATATTAGCAAAGGTATTAGAGAGAGGATGAACCTCGCCATGAAGAGGTACTTCTACTAAGATCCCTAAAAATTGATTTTGAGAAAACAACTCCTCTGCTCCATATAAAACTTCCAATTCATGACCATCTGTATCAATTTTAAGAAAATCTAACTCCCATCTTCGTTGTTTAAAATATTCTGATAAACATATCTTTTTTTCTGAAAATACAACCTCTTGAAAAGAATTATACATTCTTACAGAGTCTAACCCTAAAATTTTACTAGCAACATAACAACTCAATCTATTAAAGATCTTGTTTTTACCATCAGGAAATTCTTTACCTTCACATCCTACAAAGCCACTCACATAATATACATTCTCATTTATACTTAAACTATTTAACCTCTCACATTCTTTTACTAGGGGATCAAATCCCACAGCCTTAAAACAATCGTCAAATATATACCATCTTTGGTCAATACCTCCGCTTGCCCCCACATCTACAAGAAAAAAACGGACTTTTTTTTAAAAAACCTCTTTTTACTATTTCTTGGGTAAACTTATACTTCTGCATTCATATCCCCTTTTTCTTGATTTATACAATCTTCAAATGTCTGATATTCATTTTGAGGAAG
>JALWFY010000088.1 GCA_027013815.1 Desulfohalobiaceae bacterium
TTTTAGTAATGGCAAAATCCAATGGATCATATTCAAAACAGCTAACTATCTTGGTAACCATTATTTCTTGGGCCACTATGTCCAAGGGAATAGATGAATAATAGGCCATGATAATATCTGTCTTACTAATAATACCACAATCATGTCCAGCCAATGACTCTATTAATACGGCTCCAAATTTATGTTTAATCATAGCGGAAACACATTCATGTAAATATGCATCTGAACTTAAGACTACCATATCTTTTCTAAGGGCTTCTATTACACTTAATTTTCTAAGATCACCCTTATTAAGTATCAATGCCATATAATTCTATTTCCTTGTTTTTTAAAAACTTATTTAACAAACAATAAAAAAGATCAGAAATATATAGCATTCCAACTAAGTTATCTTTCTCTACAACTGGAAGTCTCCGAACATGCTTTTTTAGCATTATGTCTAATGCAGCCAATAAATGGGTTTCAGGGGTTATACTAATTATTCTGGTAGTCATTAAATCTGAGACATATACATCCTTTAATCTATTAAGTTGCGCATCAAGGGCCTCTTCAGGAACGATATTTTCCATCTGCCCCCAAACCCCTACATGTTTTGGACGAACAAAAAGGAGTATGTCATACATAGACAACATACCCTTAATTAGTCCATCTTCCACAACCGCCATACCAAAAACCCGTCTCTTTTCTTTTAAAGATGCCTGTAAAAATAGATCTATTGCTTGAGATATGGGCAGTCTTGGATGAAGTACATTAAATCTAGTATTCATTATTTCTTTTACCAACATAATACTCCTCTTATTCTTATTACAACTATACCTATTTTTAAACTTTTAAGCAACTAGTTTAAAAAAATTATGAGGGCTACGTAAAAGTCTTCAGGACAGTCATAAGAAAATTGAGATAATCAAAGTGAAAGGGAATATGATTTTGAATGTTCAATTTTGGATTAATTTTTGTCCCAACAGGATTTTATTCCTAATTTAATTCAAAATTTATAATCCAAAATTTAATGGGAGTAGATGCTTTGAAATTTTGAAAAATTTCCACTTTGACGGAGGTCTGAAAAAGTTAGGGGGATCTTAGATAGAAATCCACCCCCCCTAACTAATTAAGCTTGAAAATATTTTATATTTTACTACCTAGCCATAGGTGTACATATTTTTTTAACGATAAGATTTGTATTCTAATAAGTTAAAAAATTTATTTAACATATGTTTTATTATTTTTTCCCTGCAACTGCCCTTACCTGTTTCATATCAGTATGTCCTTGAAGTACCTTTAAGATACCATCTTGTTTTAATGTGAGCATACCCCCTTCTATTGCAACCCTTTTTATCTCATCAGTAGGGGCCCTTCTTTTTATCAAGCTCTTTAAAGATTCTGTATTTTTTAACAGTTCGTGGACTCCCATTCTTCCCTTATATCCCTGGATACAATGGGAACACCCCCTTGCCTTGTATAAAACAATCTCATCCATATTTACCCACCTGTCCCAGGCATCTTTTCCAAATTCTTCTCTAAGCTCCTCAATCTCCTCATCTGTGGGTTTATATGGTTCTTTACACTCGTTGCAAAGGGTCCTGACCAATCTTTGTGCCAAGATACATAAAAGGGAATCTGAAAAATTAAAAGGGTCTAAATCTAAATCAAGTAACCTTGTGATGGTCTCTGGCGCGGAATTAGTATGCAGGGTAGATAAGACCAGATGACCTGTAAGAGACGCCTCTATACCAATATGTGCAGTCTCTTTATCCCTCATTTCTCCAATCATTATTATATCTGGGTCTGCCCTTAAAAATGCCCTGAGTGCTGAGGCAAAGGTAAGGCCAATCTTTGGATTTATCTGAACCTGTCTAAGCCCCTCTTGAGTTATTTCCACAGGGTCCTCAGCTGTCCAGATCTTTTTGTCTGGTTTATTAATATACCCAAGGGCAGAATGAAGGGTAGTAGTCTTCCCCGAACCAGTTGGTCCTACTACCAAGATCATACCATATGGTTGACTTACTTCTTGTTTAAATATTTCAAGGTTATGGGGAAGAAGTCCTATTTTATCTAGTGGCAGGGGTTTGCCTGAGGCAAGGACCCTAAGGACTACATCCTCCTGTCCTTCTATAGTTGGGAGGGTGGCTACACGATATTCCACTATTTTATTCATATTTGGAAGCCTTATCTTTAGTTTTCCATCCTGAGGCAGTCTCCTTTCTGCAATATCAAGCCTTGCCATTATTTTAATCCTAGATACTAGTGGCCTTGCATAATGGAGTCTAATTCTCTTAAATTCATAGCAAGTTCCATCTATTCTCATCCTAATGGCACAATACTTTGAAATAGTATTTGGTTCCACATGAATATCAGAGGCATTTCTCCTCCATGCTTCTACCAAGATGGCATTTACTAGTCTCACAATCTCACTGTCTTGTTCACTAATGGCCTCTTCTAGTTCTGAAAAATCTGTCTCTATCTCACTTTCAGATTCCACATCTTCGTCAAATTCTAAAAGTTCATTTTCAGCAGTGAGCTCTTTAAAAAAATGGTCTACAAAGTCTTCAATATCCTTTTTAGTAGATACTAGGGGTTCTATGTAATTGGTACCCAATATAAATTTTATCTCATCTAATCTACCAAGGTCAAATGGATTTGTCATAATTACCTGAATATTCTTACCCTCTTCTCTAAAAGGCACCCATTCGTATTGTTTTAAAAAATCTGGGTCCAGTTTCCTTTTTTCAAATATTCCATAGGGAGGCTCTACCTTTGGGTCAAAAAAAACAAAGGGCACATCATAAAATGCACTCAAAGATTCACCAAGCTTCACCTTTGGCACTTTGAATTTAGATATCAAGATCTCATCTATATCCATATCTTCTTTATTTGAAATTTCCTGTGCAAGTTTTAGTTGTTCTTCTGTTATAATTCCCTGAGAAATCAACAAGTCATATCTACTTTTAGATCGGATACGTTTTTTTTCTAAATCTTCTAATTTTTCTTTTAGACCTGGAAAAGAAGGATCTAATTTTTTTAATTTCCAAAAAATCTCTCTTGCCTGAGTAATCCTGTTTAATTGTAATAGAGTTGCTCCTAATTTATAGTAAATATATGCAAGTTGCTCTTTACTAAAGAGTTCCCTTTCTATCAAAAGTTGATTTAAAAAATCTACTAACTTGACAAAATTATTTGTCTTCTCATAACAGAATACAAGTAGTTTTATACTTTCTAGGTCGCCCTTGTTTTGATTAATAGCACTAAGGAGATGGGTTATCGCAGTCTGATAGTCGCCTTGTTGAATACATGCTTGAATGAATTCCCTAGAGGAAGGATCTACTTCTTTTTTTAACCTACTTAGATCAGACTCAAAATTAAATATTGATTCTAACACTGGATTGTCTTCAACATTTACCTGAGACAAGACCACATGGAAATAATCCCTAAATTCCTTTAGATCTTTTTCCTTTCCTAAGGCCTTTAGATAATTCCATGTCCTTACAATAGACAAAAGGGTTGTCTCTGCTATGTCCTTTACTTCCCAGAGCCTTCTTTTATTTAAATTTTCTTCTAATATCTTTTTTTGTCTCTGTAACCAACTAATGTATCCTTCAACACTCATATTGAATCTGCTCTGATAAAGATTTAAAAAAAATAGAGGACCGGCCCCAGTCCTCTATCTATTGTAACTTATGTTTAAATAACTACTTTTTTTCCTTTAACCATGGCATCATCTCTCTAAGACTCTCTCCAACCTTCTCGATCTGATTATTATGGAACTTCTCCCTAAGGGCCTTAAATGACACCAACCCGGCCTGATTTTCCAATATCCACTTCTTGGCAAAGGTCCCATCTTGGATCTCTGAGAGTATCTGCTTCATATTCTTTTTCACATTTTCGTCAACTACCCTAGGGCCACTTACATAATCCCCATATTCTGCTGTATCACTGATAGAGTAATGCATTAATTTAAAACCACCCTCATATAAGAGGTCTACAATAAGCTTCATCTCATGCATACATTCAAAATATGCCACTTCTGGTTGATATCCAGCTTCCACTAAGGTCTCAAAACCTGATCTAATCAACTGGCTTACTCCACCACATAGTACTGCCTGCTCACCAAAAAGGTCTGTTTCAGTCTCTTCTTTAAAAGTAGTCTTTATTACCCCAGCCCTAGTTGCACCTATTCCCTTAGCATATGCTAAGGCCGTATCCCATGCCTTTCCTGACGCATCTTGAAAGACTGCTACCAACGATGGCACTCCAAAACCCTTTTCATATTCCCTTCTCACAAGGTGCCCTGGACCTTTTGGAGCTACCATTATCACATCTACCTCAGGCGGAGGTACAATTTGATTAAAATGAATATTAAATCCATGACTAAACACCAAGGTCTTTCCTTCCTTTAAATATGGGAGAATATCCTCTCTATAGACCCTTGGCTGATGCTGATCAGGTATTAGTATCTGAATTATATCTGCCTTTTCTGCTGCTTCCTTCACTGACACAGGTTCAAAACCATGCTTTTTTGCCAGTTCAAAATTAGGTCCTCCTGGCCTCTGAGCCACTATAACTTTTAAGCCAGAATCCCTTAAATTTTGAGCCTGCGCATGTCCTTGTGAGCCATATCCCACTACTGCGATCAATTTGTCAGAGATCTTTTTTAGATCAGCATCCTTGTCATAATACACCTGCATTTTCAAACCTCCTTGTATTTAAATGAGTTGCATACTTCTCTTCATTGCTACAATACCTGTCCTTGCAATCTCCTTTATGCCAAATTTTTGCAACAGACTTATAAGGGCAGATAATTTTTCTGTATTACCTGTGGCCTCTATGGTCATTTCTGCAATACTTACATCAACTACTTTACACCTAAATATATCCACTATCCTAAGTATCTCGGCCCTAGACGAATTTTGGGCATTTACCTTGATAAGTATCATCTCTCTCTCCACAGTCCGAACAGTATTCATGTCAACCACTTTTATAACAGTTATTAACTTTCTAAGTTGCTTAATTATCTGTTCTATTATTTGTTCATCCCCCTCAGTGACAATAGTCATAAGAGAGGTACCCTTTTCTAAGGTAGGAGCAACATTTAGGGACTCAATATTAAATCCCCTCCCACTAAAAAGACCAGCCACCCTGGAAAGTACCCCAGGTTCATCTTCCACAAGCACAGAAAGGGTATGTCTCATAATTTTAAACTCCTTAAACCATATTTTTAAATTTCTTATACATAACTACCTGTAAATTTCACTACCCTAGTTATTAAACCATCCCTAATAATTAAACAAGCAACATCTCACTTAAAGAGGCACCTGCTGGCACCATTGGATAAACATTTTCTTCTTTTTCAATTACCATCTCCACCACACAAGTCTTTTCAGAACTCAACGCTCTTTTCAATACATCCTCAACCTCATCTGGCTTAGTTGCCCTATATCCTTCTGCTCCATATGCCTCTGCTATTTTGACAAAATCAGGGTTATATTCTAGGTGGGTAGAACTATAATTCCTATTATAGAACAATTCTTGCCACTGTCTTACCATACCTAGATAAGAATTGTTCAAGATAATTATCTTTACAGGAAGATTATACCATACTGCAGTAGCTAGCTCCTGAATATTCATTTGAATAGAACCATCCCCTGCTATGTCCACCACTAACTTATCTGGATACGCAATTTGTGCACCAATAGCAGCAGGAAATCCATATCCCATTGTACCTAACCCCCCAGAGCTAAGTAAGGTGCGTGGCCTCAAATACCTGAAGTGTTGGGCTGCCCACATCTGATTTTGACCAACTTCAGTGGTTATTATGGCGTCTCCTCCTGTTAATTCATATAATTTCTCGATTACAAATTGAGGTTTTATCACCTCATCAGATTTGACATAAGTTAGAGGGTGCGCCTCATTCCATGCAGTTATCTTATCCCTCCAGGACTCGTAGTTATCTGAAATATCCTTCTTCTTTTTAATGGTTATTAGTTCATTCTTTAGGGTCATCAATGCCTCTTTACAATCTGCTACTATTGGAATGTCAACCTGTACATTTTTTCTAATAGAGGTTGGGTCTATATCCACATGAATTATCTTTGCTGATGGAGCAAATGTGTCTACTCTACCAGTAACTCTATCATCAAAACGTACACCAACCGCTAAAATCACATCAGCATGATTTACTGCCATATTGGCAACATATGTACCATGCATCCCCAACATACCTAACCACAAGGGATCATTGCCTGGAAACGATCCCAACCCCATAAGGGTAGCTGTTACAGGGATCTTTAATTCACGGGCAAGCCAGGTGAGTTCTTCATGAGCAGATGAAGCAATTACTCCACCACCTGCAAATATAAGTGGCCGCTTGGCATTTAAAATTAGTTCTAAGGCCTTTTTGACCTGCTTTAGATTGGGCTGGTAATGTGGATTATAGCTACGAAGATGAACACTTTTTGGATATTCAGGCTTTATTACTGAAGCCATTATATCCTTAGGAAGGTCCACTAAAACTGGACCTGGCCTTCCAGATTTTGCTATGTAAAATGCCTCTTTTATTATCCTGGGGAGCTGTGATAAGTCCTTTACCAAATAGTTATGTTTTGTACATGGCCTGGTAATCCCTACAATATCTACCTCTTGGAATGCATCGTTCCCAATCAACATCCTGGGCACCTGGCCTGTAAATACCACCAAGGGGATTGAATCCATATATGCTGTAGCTATACCTGTAACAGTATTAGTAGCCCCAGGACCAGAGGTCACTAAAACCACTCCCACCTTTCCTGTGGCCCTAGAATATCCATCTGCTGCGTGTACTGCAGCCTGTTCATGCCTAACAAGATAATGTTTAATTGGATAATTCGGCAATTCATGATAGATATCTATAACTGCCCCACCAGGAAATCCAAAGATTACTTCTACTCCCTCTTGCTTTAAACATTCAAGAAGTATCCGGGCCCCTTTCATTTTCATTACTCTTGTCCCTCCTCCATTTTTCTGTATTTTTCCAGTATAGCCTGGATCTTGGTTTTACCAGCCAATTTTAATTTTTTTATCTTTTTTAATTCAATATCATCCTCTGGGGTTAAATAAGGTTTGTTTTCCAATCTCTCCACCTGTTTTTCATATTCTAAGTGCTGCTCCCATAGTCTCTTTAATTCTTCATCCTTATCACCATATTTGGCAATAAGTTCTAATTCATACTGTTCCATAATTAGTGCCTCCTGTTTCAATCCAAATATTTTCTAAAAATATCTCTAGGATCTATGTCCTCCTCTATGGTAATTATTATTATCTTTTTCCTGTTTTTTTGTCCACTAACAATCTTTACGTTACTCTTTTTCACTCCAACTACTTTAGATAAAAAAGATATTATTTCCTTATTGGCCTTATTATCTACAGGAGGGGCATGAATCTTTATTTTTAGACAATCCTGATACAGACCCTCTATCGAATTTTTCCTTGCCCCTGGTTGTATCCAAAGACAAATTTTATATGTCCCAGGATTTATTTTCTCAATAAATTTTAAATCCTGCATGTTTCTAAATCATATAAATTGAAAGTTGATACAAGCTCTGGACCAAAAATATCTTTAAAAATTGGATCACCAATAAGACCACAATTGGAGACAGATCCAATCCCCCAATATATACAAAGGGAATCCACTTCCTTATCTTATAAAACACAGGCTCTGTTAAAGAATAGATAAATCTCACTATGGGATTATAAGGATCAGGCCTTACCCATGATAAGATAGCTGAAATTATCACTATCCAAAAATATATAGTAAGTACACTATCTAAAACAAATGCCAAGGCTTTTAATAGGTTTGCAATAATAAACATAAACTTCCTCCCCATTTATATGTATTCTTTTAAATATTACACCAAACTATTATAGTTTGAAATATTAGCTAATCCTTTTAAAGAATTATTCTTATATGCCACAAAATCAACAGGTACATTTTTTGCGGTAAGTTCATCTACTTCTGAGTCCCCTATAAACAATACATCCTTGGGAAGTAGTCCCCATTTTTTTAAGATAAAGAACACACTTTCGGGATGGGGCTTTGGATTTTTTATTGTCCAGGCAGTAACTACAGGATCAAAATATGACTCAAGCCCATATTTAGATAAAATCAGTAGCATGGTGTTGGTCCTATTAGTGTTTATTGCACATCTTTTACCCTTTTTCTTTAATATATTCAAGAAATCGATCAAACCATCTTCTAGCTCTATTAAATCAATTACCTCTGTATATGATATCCCTTTACCAATTTCAAATGCCTTTTCAACCATTTCCTGGGGAACAATATATTTAATAGATTCACTTACAGTATGAGAGTGCACATAATCCTCTTGTTCTTTATCCATCTTGGAGAGTCCAAGCCCTTCTAAAATTAGGTTGTAGAACTTGATATTTGCCTCCTTTGAATTAATTATCACTCCATCACAATCAAAAATAATCCCCTGTTTACTATAAAAAATATCCTTTAAATCAAAGTTCATTTATTTTTCCTCTCCAATGTAGTACACTGTATATTTTTTATTAAGCCAATCCATCTCTTCAACAGGTCTCCTTTTAAACAAATATTGCCAACCAATGTAGTGAGCCTTCTTTATATTCTTATCCTCTTGTAGTAGTTCAAAATTTAGTCCAAAGTCTAACCACCTATCGAACAAATCCAAAGACTCGGTTACTAACACATCCCCCTCATGCATTACAAGAAAAAACCAAGGCAATAATCTCTCATAGGGGAGTAAATTAAATATTTCATTTAAACTGGTATTGGTTTCTATTTTTGAATTATCTTCAAAATCTTGATCCAATGCTTTTTTAAGCCTAACTAGGTCTTTTTGGAGCTCCATGTCTATTCTTTCTAATTCTATAATCCTTTCTTCAAGTACCCATAATAGGAGCAAGGTAACCTGGGCCAAAAGATAAAAATCTGGCTCATAAGATGCGATTCCTGATTTTTTTATCATAGATTTTATATTGCTAATATTTTCCCTATCCTTATTTAACATCTGGATCAAAAAGTTATGTTGTATCTCCTTAGGGTCTTTAAAAAAATCACCATATATAAGTAATTCGTTTATATATTTTTTACACTCATTCTCATCTAAAGGAAATTTTTCTGGACAATAATAAATAGGATCTCTAAGCCCTTTTCCCATACCAGGATCTATAAAAACTAGTTTATCTATATCCCTTCTACCTACCAATTCAGGATGTAATATAGGAAAATAGATCTTAAGGCCCATAAATAGGAACTCCTTTTTATATTTTATTAACTATTTTATTTTCACACTAAAACTTATCTTGCCATACAAAACAATTAGTACTATCCTTCCTTTTAAACAAAATCAAATCACAAGGAGGACATAATGTTTGGTATTGGAATCCCTGAGTTATTAGTCCTTTTGTTGATAGCACTTGTTATCTTTGGTGCCAACAAATTACCTGAAATAGGTGCTGGTCTGGGCAAGGCTATTAGAAATTTTAAAAAAGCAGCCACAGAGCCCGATGAAATCGACATAAGTGCTAAACACAAAAAGATCTCTTCAGACTCAAATAATTCTAAAAATGAAGAAGAATAATTATCTCTCTAAAAATTTTGATTCTTCTCTTCTCCAGGGGAGGAGAGGCTTATTCTAAATTTCATACCTCTCTTCCCAAAATAATTATTTAAATAAGATGTTGTCCTAGAGGGGTTAATTGAGCTAATTTCCCAATAACCATATATACCCTTATTGAATTCTATTTTTATCAACTTAACACTATCCAATATTTCTTTTTTCTGATGCAATATCTCATCAAAGTACCTGAATCCAGAGATAGTTACCCATGGCCCAGCAAAGACCTTTATTTTTGAAAAAAATTTATTTCTTACCTCAGACCGATTAAAATAATTTTTCCAGAGTTTTTCCCATAATTCATATAAAGTCTTAGAGGTTCCTGCCCATACCTGCCCATTAAATGTCAAAGTACCTGTATAAAGGGAATTATTAATCTTCTTCAAATCTAATTGGAGTCTACTTGCATAATCTGTCTTTGTTATACCAGATAGGGAAAGTAGATTCGACAAATGAATAAAATCCTGCTCATCAAAATTTTCTATTATAAGTTTACAAGTTAAATTATCTTTAAAATATGCTCCTATGTTAATAAGAACATTTTTTAATCCATTTACATCTATAAACACCTTTAATTCCAATATATTCTCATTACCATTCTTCTTTTCCAATTCATTATAACTGAGTACATATTTCAAAGGGTTTTGTTTAAAAAAATCCAAAAGTGACATTTTCCCCTGATCATCTAAATCGTAAGGAAGAATTTTTACTGCCTCTTTTAACAATCCTTGGGCCAATATATTATTTTTTATAGTAGCATTAAAGTTAAAATCCCTTGAAGTGCAATTAGACTGGGTTATAATTATATAGTTAGATGCTAAAAGTCTATTGCATGTAAATATACTAAAAAAAATAACTAAGACAAAAAATATAACTATATTAATTTTGTATCTTAAATTCATTGACATTATCTTCCTGATAATTAGTATATTGTTTTTTCATTACAACTAAATTACCCCTTTTGAGTAATGCCAATATACTCTTAAATCTAAAATAAAAACTGTTGTCAGCATCTAATACTATTGAATGTACATTATCTTTATAAATCGCGTGAGCATTAACAACAAGGGGTCTAGGCCCCACTCGACTTTCAATTAATTCTTTTTTATAAAGCTTTAGATAAAGAGCTATACCCTTATCTACAAATGTTTCATAATCTATAATTTGAGGAGAAAAAAGTATCTCTCCGTTCTGTGAGTAGATCCAAATCATAAGGCCAGGTTTAAATCTCGGTGTATCTATCTGAATTATAACTCCTGTATATCCCTTTAAAAAATCCTGCACAGTTTCATTTACTTGAGAAATATTCCCCATCTTTAAGAGAAAAGACATAGGGATAGTGTTTTCTAAAAAATCTCCTGTAATCTTAATCCCCATACTCATTATAGTTGAATTTGTAGATGTCTTGATCATGGAAAAATTAGGAGAATTATTAATGAGATCCCATAATAGCACCTTTGAATTCGTATCTAAAATCTTTGCAAATGTGGAATTATCTTTTACTGTTAGATGCAATGTAGCGTTGTACAAATTGTTCATAAGCCGTATTTTTTTATCCCTTAGCCAATAAAAAGAGGGGAAATTTTCATCAGTAGTACAATTTAAAGAAGAATAAACAGTGTAGGTAGTCCAATTTATCCAAGAATCTTGGACTGGCAATGGTTCTATCCACTCATAATCATATGCATAACAAATAGATACACATGAAAGAAGAAATATCACAAACCACAGTTTAATCTTCATTTAAGAATCTCTCCACATTTTTCTTTGCCCCATTCAAGATATCACCTTTTAGCCAAATTATATCTTTTTCTCTTTTAAACCAAGTAAGCTGCCTCTTGGCGTACTGTCTTGTGTTCTTGATCCATATATTTATTGCCTGGTCAAAGGAATATTTACCGTGCAAAAAATCTAACAATTCCCCACATCCAATAGAAGTCCATACAGGTAATTTCCTGTCTGGATATTGCTCCCATGCAGTCTTTACTTCATCAATGCCTCCTGCTCCAATCATCTCATGAATTCTTTGTTTAAGCCTTTTTTCAAGTTCTTGTCTATCAAGCCATATCCCAATCTTTATATAATTATATTTTGACTCTTTTGTTGGAAAATTTTTATGAAACCATGTAATATTTTTCCCTGTATGATAATAGACCTCCAAGGACCTCGTAATCCTCTGTTTATCCCTTGGATGTATCTTGTTTGCATAATCAGGATCAACATCTTTCAACAAGCTATACATCTTATCAGGCCCTAACTCCTGGTACTGCTTAATTACCTGCATCCTTATTTTATCAGGAACCGTTGGGATAGGAGCAAGTCCATATAAGATTGCCTTAAGATACAGTCCCGTGCCTCCAACTAAAATGGGAACATGTCCCCTATTAAATACTTCTTGTATCTTTCCCTCTGCAATTTCAGCAAATTTTCCAGCACTTAAATTTTTATCTAGGTCCAAAAATCCATACAAATGGTGAGCACAAATCTTTTTCTCTTCTTCAGAGGGCTGAGCAGTTACAATATAACATCCCTTATAGAGTTGTCTGGAATCAAAATTTATTATCTCACCTTTAAACTTGTTTGCTAAATAAAGGGCCACCCTATTTTTCCCACTACCAGTTGGCCCAACAATGCATATAAGTTTCATAGAGCTATAACTTGAATCTTTCCTTTAATTTTAACCAAACAGGTTCTGGCACAAGACCTTGTACATCCCCACCTGCACCCACTGTTTCCTTAATTATAGAAGAGGAAGTAAAGAGCCATTTATAATCAGTCATCATAAATAATGTATGTACATCCCTTTTAAGCCTTCTATTCATAAGTGCCATTTGAAACTCATATTCAAAATCAGAAATAGCCCTAAGCCCCCTTAAAATAACCTTCGCCCCTTTTCTCTCAACATAATCTACTAATAGTCCACTAAAGGCCTCTACAATAATCCTTGGTTTATTGACAAAGACCGCTTTCGCCATTTCCACCCTTTCTTCAAGGGAAAATAATGGGGTCTTTGGGGTGTCCTTTGCAATGGCTAAAATAACTGTATCAAAGATATCTAGGGCCCTCCTCACAATGCTAATATGTCCATTAGTAAGTGGATCAAAGGTACCAGGATAAATTGCTAGTTTTTTGTTGTTACCGTCCATATGAGTATCCTCGTTTGTCCATATTTTCTATCAACAATTAGATCTAACCCAGGGATATCCTTTTTTAAAATAAGGTCTCCCTCTATCTCTGAAACGATAAAACCATTTTCTATTACCCACATATTTTGAACAAGCTTTTTTAAAACAGGCAGCAGTGCGTTTTTTCTATATGGTGGGTCTACAAAACAAAGATGAAATTTCATAGGGAGTGATTTTTTTAAAACAGACATCACATCCCTACATAACACCTTATATCTATTTGGAAATATATCAAATTCACTTAGATTTTGTTTCAAATATCTTACGGCCAATGGATCATTTTCAACAAACCAAACCACATCGGCCCCACGACTAAGGCACTCAAAACCAAGGCTCCCTGTACCAGCGAATAGGTCAATTGCCCTACAACCTTCAAATTCCATCCCCCTAGAAGCCAACATAGAAAAAATCGCCTGTCTTACCTTAAAGGTTGCAGGTCTAAATCCATCCATTTTTTTAGAAGGAGTCTTTAATTTTCTACCCTTAAATTCTCCACTGATAATCCTCATATCCCAATTAATCCCATTGAATTTCTGGTCCTTGTTCCGTAACTATGCACTTAATTAGCTCATCCTCAGTGCATGTATTCCGAATCTGTTCATATATCCATTCTCTGACATAGTCAAAGATCATTTCCCTTTTAACCATACTGTTATTTATACATACAGCTATACCGCAATGGACAATGTCTGGCACCTTTGAAATGCCAATCCTCTTTAACTCCTGAAAAAAAGATTCATATTCCTTTCTGAGCCTGTTTGCAAGACCATTAAGCCCTGTATAGTCAGTATCTGAGGCCAATATTATAAATTTATTGTCCTGGAGCTTAGAAATATCATCGTAGTTTCTTAATATGTTTTTTAAATGCTCTGTGAAACTTTTCTGGATCCACTCTGTCCACTCATCTCCAAAATTCAATTTAACTTCACCCAATTCCCTTAAAATTATTATTAAAACAGAAAAAAATCCCCTATGTCTAGAAGTCCTATTTATTTCATTTTTTAAGTTAATAAAAAATCCCTCAGGTGTAAGTAGGTCTGTACTAGGATCAACGATCAAATCCTGTTTTATCTGTGTCAACCTCTGCAGATAAAATAGACCTCGCTTTACCCGCCATATTAGTTCTGGACCATAAAATGGGTACAAGATAAAATCGTCTACATCATGAGACGATGAAAATACCTCATCTTTTATTTTATCATCACCAAACAAGATGATATAATTTTCAGGGTATAATCCCTTTGATTCCCTATCTCTTAATAATTTTGCAAACTCAAGCCCATCTATATCAGTCTCTTTGGCTTGTGCTAACACTATGTCAAATTTTGTGTTGTCCAAAATTGTAAGTCCACGTAGGTGCCCCCTTGAAAAGGCTACATCTACTTCTATACACGACAAAGACATATGGACTGCTTTGAATACCTCTTCTTGTGAAGATATAAATAATAATCTTTTTTTTCCTTCCATACCTTAGATCTCCAAAAACTATAAAATTTACAAGGTCAAAATTTTCAGTTAGAATAAAATGAGTTGCTGAAGGATAAGGCCCTTGCAGGGCATAATTTCCTATGCCCCAGATTTGTTCCCCTTTAGCAAAGTAAATTATTATATAAATGTAAAACATAGCCCATAGTCAAGACAAAATACAACCCTGACATGGCACAAGGCTTTAAACTATAGGTGCAACCTATATTTTTTTCAATCAAATTTTTAAGGGAAATATCTAAGGACATATGAAAGGTATATTTAAGGACTTTAAGGAATTAAAAGATAACATCAAGATATCCAAGACCCCTTCTCATAAAAAGGGTCCTACAAGTAACAAAGACCTTGAAATCAAAAAGAACAAAGTTGAACAAGATGAAGAACTTTTGTTCAAACAAGCAATGTCAGGAGTTAAGCCATTAAACAAAACTAAAGGAGGAAGGGAGGTACTTCTTTCAAAACATGAAATTAAAAAAAATAAAGGTCATTATAACACATCTTCTGATAAAAAATATCTAGAAAAATTTGTACGTGGAGAGATCAAGTTTGAAATAGAGTTTACTGATGAATATATACAGGGAAATGTATTGGGTTTGGACCCCAAGATATTCAAGAAATTAAAGACAGGGTCATATAGCCCTGAGGCCCACTTAGACCTACATGGGCTAAATAGTGGGGATGCGTATTTAACATTATTAGAATTTGTAAAAAGAAATTATTTAGCTGGCAAGAGGTGTCTGTTGGTGATTCCTGGCAGGGGTAAAAATTCCCCTTTTGGCAGAGGGATATTAAGAGAAAACTTAAGACAATGGATCACAAGGGATCCATTAAAACGAGTAGTGCTTGCCTTTTCAACTGCTATACCTAGGCATGGAGGGGCAGGGGCAATATATGTATTACTCAGGAAATATAAAAAATCCAGAGGCAAGATATTGTGGGAAAGATATTAAAAAATACAAGGAGATACTAAACCATGGGCTTCTTTTCAAAGATAAAAAAGATATGGAAAGGTAAAAAAGGACAAGGTCCAAAACTCAAGGAAGAGACAACACATCTAGATAAGGCAGATAAAAAGGTTGAGCCCAGTGAGTCCAAGGATTTAGTTCAAGAAGAGAAAAAGATTGTCCTTAGTAAGGAAAAAGATACTGAGTGGGAGCACAAATTAAAGATTGCCCTCCAAGATGCAGAACCCAGGCTCAGTGTATGGTTAGACATTATTTTAAAAGGAGTAGAAAGGGCGGACGATTTACTATGGGAAAGGTTGTATTTTCTGTTTGACAACCTTGAGGTTCCAAAAAATGAAGCCCAGGACTTTATTAATAAATTTAAAAATTGGCTCAAGGAAATGGGATATAGTTCTATATTTGAGTTTAGATCAGAGCTTCAATATCGTCTAGCCCTGGCCCTTGATCTAGAAGATGAAGAAGATGAACAAAGTAGATTATTTCTGAAATTATCTGAGGGGCTGTCCAAGACAAAAGAACAACTCACTAGGCGAATAGATCAACTCTTACTTAAATCTTCTGATTTTGGAGAAGAATTTTGGGAAGAATTAGAAGAAATACTCATAATGGCAGATGTTGGATTTAACACCACATTAAAATTAGTGGATAGACTTAGGACAAGGGTGAGAGAAAACAATGTGTCTTCTCCAAAGGAGTTCAAAGGAATATTTAAACAAGAACTATCTGATCTTATACCAAAACCCAAAAAAAGGATTAAGCCAATTGCCCCTGAGGTGATTTTGATGCTTGGTGTAAATGGGGTAGGCAAGACAACTACTATTGCAAAATTGGCCCATAGGGCCCAGATGCAAGGCAGAAAAGTTATGCTCTGTGCAGGAGACACATTCAGGGCAGCAGCTATTGAACAATTACAAATCTGGGCCAATAGGATTGGATGCGGTTTTTATGCCAAGACACCAGGTGCTGATCCTGCTGCAGTGGCATATGAATCCATTGTAATGGCCAAAAAACAAGGATACGATATATTATTTGTAGACACCGCTGGAAGGCTCCATACCAAGATAAATCTAATGGAAGAGTTAAAAAAAATAAAACGTGTATTAAATAAACAACATCCAGGAGCACCCCATAAAACCATTCTGGTCTTAGATGCAACAACAGGTCAAAATGCGCTCTCTCAGGTGAAATTGTTCAACGAAGGAGTGGGTGTTGATGAGATTGTGTTGACCAAATTAGACGGAACTGCCAAAGGAGGGGTTATACTTGGAATATCTGTGGAATACGACATCCCTATAACATTTGTGGGATTAGGAGAAAAAATGGAAGATTTGCGCCCATTTGATCCTGTAAAATTTGCAGAGGCCCTTTTAGGTTAAATACCATTGAGATCTATTTCAAACTACTTACTAGATTTTTCTTCCACCTTGACAAGAATAATCTCATTTGACTAGTGGTAGTTAAATGGAGTCAATAATAAGAATTAAGTTATTTAAGGAGATAAAATCATGAAACAAAGGGTTCAAGAAATTATAAACCAGATTCGTCCCCAACTACAGGCCGATGGAGGGGATGTGGAACTTGTAGAAGTAACTGAAGACAACGTGGTAAAGGTCAGGCTCCAAGGTGCGTGTTCAGGTTGTCCTATGGCCCAGATGACCTTGAAAAATGGTATTGAACGCATTTTAAAGATGAAGATACCTGAGATAAAATACGTTGAATCTGTGTAATTAGAATTTTTTTGTAAAAACCATAGAGCGGGATTGTCCCGCTTTTTATTTTTATAAAAAGGGGAGGCTTTTTTGCCATGTCAAAGGTTGTAACAAGATTTCCACCTAGTCCCACAGGTCACCTCCACATTGGTGGAGCCAGGACTGCCCTTTTTAACTGGTTACTTGCAAGAAACAAGGGGGGCAAGTTCATTTTAAGAATAGAAGACACTGACCTAGATAGGTCTTCCAAAGAAATGACTAAGTCCATAATTGAAGCAATGGAATGGTTGGGGCTGACCTGGGATGAAGGGCCTTATTTTCAAACCAAGAGATTTGACATCTATCAACATCACATTAAGCTGTTGATAAATCAGGGAAAGGCATATTATTGCAAATGTACTAGAGAAGAAGTGGATGAGATGAGAAAAAAGGCCATGGATAAGGGAGAAAAACCTAAATATGATGGCAGGTGCAGGGAACTTGGACTTGGGCCAGGAGAGGGAAGGGTGGTTAGGTTTAAGGCCCCACTTAGAGGAGAGACAGTATTTAATGACCTTTTAAAAGGTCCTATTGCTGTGGATAACAGAGAATTAGACGATTTTATTATAAAAAGAGAAGATGGTTCACCAACCTACAACCTTGCAGTAGTTGTAGACGACGCCACAATGGGTGTTACCCATATCCTAAGGGGAGACGACCATATAAACAATACACCAAAACAAGTGCTCCTTTATGAGGCCCTGGGATACCAAGTGCCAAAATTTGCCCATGTACCTATGATACTTGGTCCAGACAAAAAAAAGCTCAGCAAAAGGCATGGAGCAAAATCTGTACTTGAATATAAGGAATTGGGGTACCTACCAGAGGCAGTTCTAAACTACTTGGTCAGGCTTGGATGGTCATATAAAGACCAAGAGATATTTACCTTAGAAGAGATGATAAAAAAATTTTCAATCAAAAGGCTCAGTAATTCTGCGTGTGTGTTTGACCCAGAAAAATTAAAATGGGTGAACAGCCAACATATAAAGAAAAAAGACAAGAGAGAACTTGCCATATTGCTCAGAAAATACTTGGCAAACCAAGGTATTGTGACCCAAGACATAAGCTATCTGGAAAAAATCGTCCCTCTCTTGCAACCACGGTCTCACACTATGGTGGAAATGGCTGAAAAGGCTAAATTCTTTGTTATAGAAGACGAAAAAATTGAATATCCAAAGGATACTTTGGAAAAATTTTTGACCCAAGAAGTCAAGGCACATCTTGTGGAGCTTACAAACAGATTCTCTTCTTTAGAAGAATTTTCCATAAATTCCTTAGAAGATGTTACTAGACAATATTTAGAGGAAAAAAATATAAAATTTAAACTACTGGCTCAACCTATTAGGATTTGCATAACAGGTCAGACTGCCAGTCCTGGTCTTTTTGAAACAATGGAGGTCTTGGGGAAGGATCGCACCTTGAATAGACTAAATCGTGCATTAAGGCTTGTATAAAAAACATAAAAAGAGGGGGAATAGCTCCCCTCTTTTTATGCCTTATATGGCTTTTCAACTGCACCAGACCTTATGCACCTGGTACAAACCTTCATCCTCTTAACTTCGCCATTTGGGAGCTGTACCCTAATCTTTTGTAAGTTTGGCTTAAAAACCCTCTTGTTTTTATTATGCGCATGACTCACATGATTTCCTACCCTGGTCCTTTTTCCACAAATTTCACACACTCTAGCCATTTCTATTTCCTCCCTTTGATTTTCTTGCAAATATAAACCAACAAAATTTAAGGACAAATACCTTATGTTTGAAATCTGCTTACAAAGTTTTCCTACATACATCTTAGACAAAAAAAATGCAAGCATTAGTTTTGGACCATAGAGAGCTAGATCCAGGGCCGCTATAGATGGCAAGCATTTTGTAGCAGTGATATATCCACTTATAAACGAAGATTATGGTTTTTCAAATCGTTATAGATATCCTCGAATTAGCAAATGGATAAAGAAAAAGGGGCTTTTTAAAAAAAATCTTAGATTGTCTTATCCACATTATATTAGAACTAATATAAGAGATTATTGTGAGCGAATTGTAGCAGTGAGCTTGTAACATTATTTGTGTAAATCCTTATTTTGGTCTAACTCAGTATTGAATGATATTTAGGGACAGGCGCATAGGGCGAATAATGACTTCTGAGTAAATAAAGAGACAGGCTCCAAAACGTGTTTTATCCTCTTCCCACCCAATTCTCTATTCTTAAGCCTTTAACCCTGTTAAATTCCCTCTCGTTATTAGTTACCAACACAGCATCTAAAGATACTGCATGGGCTGCAATCTGTAAATCATAGGCCCCTATTACATTGCCACCTCTTTCAAGATTTGCTCTGATTTTCCCATAGGTTTCAGCCGCCTTTGCATCAAAATTATATATCATGAAATTTTCGGTAAAGTCTTTTATCAGTTTAATCAACTTGTTGCTGTTTTTTCTGTATGCACCGTAGAACAGTTCAGAAACCACAATTGATGATAGGGCTAATTCGTGTTCTTGCTCCACCTTTTTTAGTTTAATCTTTACTCCCTCTGGTGCATTTCTGATTATATAACTACAAATATTGGTATCAAGCATGTAGATCACTAAAATAACTCCCTCTCTTGAAGTGGTGGCTGTTTTCTCTCTTTTAAGAAACTATCTAAAGGCTCTCTAGATTTCCTTAGTTTATTGAACAAATCATCCCATTTACTGTAGGGGGGTATCAACACTATGCAATCACCCTCTCTTTTTATATAAACCGTATCACAGTTGAGCCTGAACTCTTTAGGTAGTCTAACTGCATAAGAATTCCCACTTTTAAATACCTTTGTTTTGCGCATGGTTTTCTCCTTATTTAGTATTTACTAAAAATATATACATAAACACAGGAATTGTAAAGACTTTAATATTGCAATAAAAGGTTGCAAGTCACCTTTAAGGTGTTGTAAATAATAGAAAAAACAACAATAAAAACAAACCAAAAAGGTGACTTGCTATGGGAATGATAAGATTAAAGATAGAAAAGGGCAAAGGAAAGGTTACTCGTTTTGGTGGGATTCGCACGGTCTTCCTCCTAACTGGCATTCTGGCATATATAGCATCAGGAGTCCTGCTCTACTTTGATAAAAGGAGAAAAACTGTGCATATCAAGATGAGCCCTGCTGGAAGATGACTATTTATTGCACTGGGAAGCCTTTTTCTAATGATTCCACTTTTCAGAACCTTATGGGCCTTAGCTTGGGAGTGTTGTAGACGAGGACGGCTAAGCCCCTTTTTTTCCCACATCCGTCCTGAGTCATGGGATATAAGATGCGTGGATTTTATCATTTCATAGAGGGGAAAAGAGATGAGACTCATCTATACTGCTGACCTGCATGGGATTGAGGCCTTGTATGATCAACTTTTATCTCTGGCCCAGTATTACCACCCTGATATCATCCTTACGGGAGGAGATCTGTTGCCAAAGGACGGCCCATTTGAATCCCTGATAGAAAAACAGCGTGATTTTATCATGGGTTTTATTAAACAAATGCTGGTAAAGCTAAAGAGCATGTCAACAAAAACTGAGTGTTATGTAATAATGGGCAATGATGATTTTCTAGTAAACTTGGCAGTCCTTGAGATATTACAAGACCAGGGACTGCTAAAGCTTCTTCACAACAGAAAATACCTACTCCAAAACGGATTTGAACTCATTGGAGACAGAAATGTTCCTCCAACACCCTTCAGCAATAAGGATAACGAACGCATAGACATACCTACCATACCGAGGCAGCCCCAATTCTATACCGCCTGCGTGAGCACCCCTCAGGGCTTAAAGACAATAGACGCTAAATACTATTTTCAGAGCCAACCTACAATAGAAGAAGAGCTAGCCGCTCTGCCAGTTCCTGAATCATATCATAAGGCCATTTATGTGGTGCATTCTCCCCCTTTTCGGAGTGGTTTGGATACCTTGCTTGACGATCGGTAAGTTAGCAGTCATACTATCCGCAAGTTTATTGAAAAAAATCAGCCCTATCTTACGTTACATGGACATATCCATGAGGCGCCTATGATATCAGGCAGTTATTTTTGTAAAATTGGCCACACCCTTTGCGTAAATCCCGGTCAGAGCACTAGCCAGCTGCACGCCGTTACCTTTGAACTGGCCAATATTATATTCACTACTAAGACATACTACTTTAGAGAACAGAAAATGAATTTGAAGGGGAAGGCTGCATCTGTACTGCCTTTGAGAATATTCTAAGAGGAGATAGGAGTTATAACTAACAATATTGTAAGCAAGATTATAGAACGTTACAGTAATTCAAAATCTAAAATTTTTCTTGCAAAGGGCAATTTTTTTAATTTTGGATTTTGGATTTTGAATTTTGGATTGAAGATTGAAAGAAGAAGATTTAATTAAAGAAAAGAGTTATAGCTAACAAATTCTAAGCAGAATTATAAAAACGTTACAGGTTAATCTAATAAAATGAGTAATTCAACATCCAACATTCAAAATCCAAAATTTATTGTAGGAGAAAATATTCTGCGTCCATTGAAATGGGACGGATTTATTACCTAAGGTGTTGTTATTATTTTACCCAATTCCTTTAATTCCTGTCTTATCCCTTGCACAAAACCATTGGCCTTACATGTCCATAACTGATCTAGTGCACCAGAAAATATTATCCTTCCATCTTGAATTATAAATATCTCCTCCCCTAGATAAACTGCTTCTATTGGATCGTGGGTTACGTGGATAATAGTCAAAGAAAATCTATTTTTTATGTTTTTTAAAAACTTAATTAACTTCATCTTTAGGTGAAAATCAAGACCAGTTAAAGGCTCATCCAAGAGTAAGACATCTGGCCTTGCTACTAAAGAACGGGCAAGGGCCACTCTCTGTCCTTCACCACCACTGAGCTCATTTGGGAACCTTTCCATTAGGTGAACAATATTGAACTCTTTTACAATCATGGAAATAATAGATTCATCAATGGAAATCCCTCTGGCCTTAAAGGGAAAATAGAGTTGTTCTTTGACCCTTAGATGGGGGAAAAGCCCCAAATTTTGAGGTAAATATACTATATTACGTTTTTCTGGAGCAAGGTTTGATATATCTCTTTTTTTTAGCCTTACATAGCCTCCATATATTTTTTCAAAACCTGAAATGGCCTTTAAGGTAAGACTCTTACCAGAGCCACTTGGCCCAAGCATTATATTGTAACTGTTCTCTTTTATACAAAAACTTACCCCCAGGGAAAAGCCATTCTTGTATTTGTTTGAGATATTAATGTCTAGCATAGTGTCTGCTCAAATATAATAACAGGAAAAAAATCAAAACACATAAAAAGATCACAAGTGCAGAAACTGGCCTAGCTGCACTTAATCCATATTCCTCGAACCTCTCATACATGAGCACTGGGGCTGTTTTTGGATAATATGCAATTATTAAGATGGCCCCAACCTCGCTAATACTACGGGCAAATGCAAGCACTGCTCCCCTTAATATTGAGGGGAATGCAAGTGGAAAGGTTATATGGAAAAAAGTATAACTAGAAGATGCCCCAAGGGTCCTGGACACCATCTCAATTTCTTGTTCAATACTATCAAATCCAACAAGTGCAGAAGATATTACAAACGATATACTCACAAAGAGCATGGCTATTGTTATCCCATAAACTGTGTCCACAAAGGAGATGTGAAAGAGATTAAAAAAAGAACCAACAACCGTTCTATCATTAAAAAGTGAAAGCAAGGCTATACCCACTGCAACATGGGGGATTGCAACAGGAAGGTTTATAACACTCTCTAAAATTGCCCTTCCCCTAAATCTATTTTTGCTCAAAAAATAGGCAAATGGGATCCCCATAACACACCCCAGTAATGTGGCGCAAATAGAACAACCTATGGATACAAAAATAGATGTCCATACTGTTTTATCCAATATAGTGGCAATCAAACTCTTTGCTGAGAGCTTTATAAAGATATGTAAAATAGGGACAATAATAAAAAATAGGGTTATTGTGCTAATTATTATTGCCCCTTTTCTAAGTATCCCTTGATCCATAACTTATTCTTCAAACCTCTTTGCATAAGAAGCGTCATGATATAGGGGTTTACCATATTTTTGTTTTCCATATTCCCTGATTATCATTTAATCTTTTATAATCTTAGCAGGAAAGATTGGAATTTGTTTACACTTAGATAATATCTCTTTCCCAACATTACCTGTTACAAAGTCTTCGAACAGTTTTGCCTCTTTTATATGGTGAGAATTTTTTAACACAGTAATTCCATATACTATTGGCTTTCCTGTTATTACCTTTTTATTATAAAGGGTTATTTTTGCCCTTTTATAAAGATTAGTACATTGCATGTCTCCAAGATTTATCTCCCTGGGAAGGGACAAATAATTTAGACCATGTTGCAGAGCCACACTCTTGTATTCAAAGGCATAATCAATGGCACCCCCTTCAAGGAGACCCAAAAGCTCCACTGACTTATGCCTTATAAACAACTTCCTTCCCTTTGTGTGTATATCCCTTGGCGTATAAAAATATATTGTGTTTTTTATTTGTTTAAAATCAATGTTTATATTTTTTTTCAATAGATCATTTATTATGTCTTGATCTTTATAGTAAATAGAGGCAAGGCCAAGCGCTATAATCGTCCTGTATCCACAGGGATCGTCATTTGGATTTGAAAAACCCCATTTCACACCCTTTTTAGATAGTATTTTATACCAGTTATTTTGATTTATATATTTTGCATATCTTGATCCCTTTGTATAACATAATACAAGCTCATTTCTTGCAAAAAGTTTTACATGATCTGTATATTTTCCAAATAGCATCTTTGGGATTAAAGAATAATCAGCAACAGCAATAACATCACATGACTTATGTATATCTGTTATCTTCCTTATTGCCTTAACACTTCCACTTACCTCCCTCCTTACATCAATATAAGGATATTTTTTCTCAAATGCCTTTTCTATCTTAGAAAAAGGTACAGATAGACTACCTGCATGAAACACCTTTAAAACTACCTTATCCTTCGCATACAATGGAGCTGATAGAAAAAGGCCTAAAAATAAAACAAGATAAAATAATTTTTTCCACATGATAATTACCTCCAAAATGTTTATAAAATAAGATTAACCAGCCATGTCATATGTTAATTCTAAAGGCAGTTTTGATCAGATAATCTTTGTCCCCTATCAAAGGATCATCTCCATAGGACTTTGTATTAAAATTGTGTTGATATTCATATCTTGACCGAAAAACAGTCCAAAAAAGTAATTTTTTAGAATTATTATCCAGCCTATCAGAACAAAAAGCCCTGTTATTTGAAAATAAAATAAATAATAGAAATAATAATATAGTTAAATTCTGTTTATATTTTATCATAGACCTTAATCCTCCTTTTATTTACCTTCAAAACAAGAAGAGCAATTACATAACACAAAGGGATATGTCAAGATATTATGTAATTTTTTATACTTTAAAGTTAATTTTTGTATATAAATATCCACAACAAACTAAAATTCCGAAAACTGCAGGTTAAAGCGAAACAAAGTTTCGCTTTACTTTGGCCTTCGGCCAAATTTTTAAATTTGGTATCATGTTGACAATCTATTCCCATACCATTAGGGTAGGTTAACAAATAAACTATCCCTGCAAGAGATTAAAATAATGTGCAAATTAGACCTTAATAAGATTAAACCCTTTGAGGAATTTTCTCAGGAATATGACAATTGGTATGAGGAAAATATTCATATCTATAAAGGGGAACTTGCACTTATAAGACAACTGATTCCTAAGACAGGGACAGGGCTTGAGATTGGGATAGGCACAGGGAGATTCGCCATACCCCTTGGTATTAAATTGGGCATAGACCCCAGTATTAATATGATGAAAAAGATAAAAAATAACAATCTATCTCTAATATGCTCTATTGGAGAAAATTTACCCATAAAGCCCAATATCCTTGATTTTGTATTTATGTCAACTACCCTTTGTTTTTTAACTAGTGTGGAGAAAACATTTGAGCAAATACATATGGTATTAAGGCCCAATGGATATTTTATACTTGGATTTATAGATAGGGAAACAGTACTTGGAGAGACATATCTTAGAAAAAAACAAGGAAATAAATTTTATAAAAACGCTATTTTTTACTCCACAGATGAGGTAATTTCTTATTTAAACAAATACTGTTTTGAGATAGTTACTATTAAACAAGGATTAATTCCTGGCAAATCAACGGATTTTGTACTTAATGGATATGGAGAGGGAGGTTTTGTTGTTATAAAATCAAAAAAACATAGGAGATCTTTGACATGGTCAGATTAGAAGTCTATCACAGTGGAAATCCTGCATGAAGGACATGCAAAGTGGCTATAGGTATAGCCAATGAGATGAAAGAAATATTTAAAGACAGATTAGAATTGAGTATTGATACTATACACTCTGAAAAAGCAAAGAAATATAATTTTAAGACCTCAACAAATATGATCTTAAATGGAGAGAGATTACATATAAAAACAGCTTTAGACAAAAACAAACTCAAAGAACTAATTGAGGAAAAAATAAACAAATAATACTCCTACGTTTTTTAATCCATATAAGCTTATGTGAGAAATATCCATGACTACTTTATTCACCACCAAAGAGGTAGCTAATTATTTAAAAATAAATGAAAAAAAAGTTTATCAATTAATAAAACAAGGGAGCATACCCTGTACAAGGGTAGCTGGAAAATGGCTATTTCCAAAAGAAATGATTGATGAATGGATAAAAAGGAGTGTAAAGACCCAGCAAGATATCTATATTGCTGGAAGCAATGATCCATATCTGGCCTATTTAATATCTATTTTTACAAAAAAGAATTTTCCCAACATACTGGTGTGTTATGCAAGTATTGGAAGTGCTAAGGGGCTTACTTCTCTTGCCACTAATAAGGCAACCATTGCTGCAACACATTTATTTGATCCCAAGAGTGGAGAATACAATCTCCCATTTATAAAAAAATATTTAAATGATACTCCTGTTGTAGTTGTAAATTTTGCGTACAGGGAACAGGGATTTATTGTACAAAAAGGAAATCCATTGCAAATAAAAGAAATAATGGATTTAACCAAACAAGGTATTCGTTTTATCAATAGAAATCCAGGTTCAGGGACAAGGCTATTATTTGACCATCTTATACAAAAAGCAGAAATAAATAGCTCAGTGATAAAAGGTTATTCCCAAGAGTTGAATACCCATTTGGATGTGGGCCTTCACATATTTAGCGGCAGGGCAGATGTGGGCCTTGGTATTAAATATATAGCAGAACTCTTAGACCTTGATTTTATTCCAATTACCTCTGAGAGATTTGACCTTGTAATCAGAAAAGAAGATTTTGACCTTCATCATATACAAAAATTTCTGTCCTTATTAGATCCAATAAATACATCCTTGTACGCCGAGAGATTTCCAGGATATGATTTTAAAGATACTGGAAGGATAATATATCAAGACAAGTAAATAGTCTTACCTAGCCAATACAAGAAATATAATACCCATACCTGCACTGAGCTTTGCAAATAATCCAAGTAAACGTCCAAACACTGCACCTAGGGCAGCTCTTTGTGCATTTGTCAAAGATTTGCCATTCATTAATTCCCATAAAAGTCCCCCCAGATATGCACCCATGAGTCCTCCAATCAACGCACCAAGGCCCAAGAAAAAAGGAGCTCCTATAATTGAGCCAATAATACCAAAAATAATAGCAACAAGATTCCCCTTGGAACTAAGTCCATATTTTTTGCCCCCAATATACTGTCCAACCCATTCTAGTACCTCTCCAAGGAGGGCCAGGCCAATTACCCCAGTCCACCACAAAATCCCAGGAGTGAAAGAAGGACTTATAAATGCAAGTATTATGAGGCTCACTATTATAAGCCAATTCCCTGGGAGGCTGAAAAAATTAAGGAGCCAAAATAAAAAAAATAAAATCACTAAGACAAATAACATCAAATACTCCATTGAAATAAAGAAATAATCGATTAATCGGCACCCACAAGTAGTTCATTGAACTCTCTATCAGGTATCATCCTACCACCAGTTAACCATATTAAGTGATCTTTTTCAAAGTTAAGATATTTTTCTGTAAAATAAACCCCTTTTATACCAGCACCTGCTGAGGGCTCTATCTTTATATCTTCAATCCCCTTTAAGGACTTCATTGCCCACAACATCTCTTGGTCAGTTATGGTATATCCACCAGCCAACACTGCTTTAAGTATGGGGGTTGCAAGTGGAGATGATGAAGCCACGGCTAAGCCATCTGCCTGTGTCATTAAATTTACACCCAGTTCTTTAATATTTATACTATCTTTATCTGTGATTAGGGCGGCCATAACACATGGTGCCCCCACTGGTTCTGCCACATAAGACCTAATCCTTTTACCAAATTTATGGGCAATACCAAATGCAATGCCCCCAGGCCCGCCTCCAACCCCACATGGGAGATACACACACAAGGGCCTATTGTTCTCAGGTGAAATACCCATTTGTTTAAGCTGTGTTTCTAGTCTAATCCCAGCAACTGCATATCCCAAAAAAAGGTCCTTGGAGTTCTCATCATCTACAAAATGGGCAAAATCATCTCCTATACAGCTCTTTCTACCCATGGCAACTGCATAAGAATAATCTGCTGGATATTCAATGACCTTGACTCCCCATTTTTTAAGCAATTGTTTTTTCCATTCCCTTGCATCATAAGACATATGTACTTCGGCTTGAAACCCAAGTGCAGCAGCCATGATCCCAACACTGAGGCCTAAATTTCCAGTAGAACCTACAACCACCCTATACCTTGCCAAAATATCCTTTGCCCTATCACCCTGAAAGACCTCTAAGTAATCATCTTCAAGGCTCAACACCTTGTGTTCAACAAGCACTCTCTCAGCAAATTTTAAGACCTCATATATCCCGCCCCTGGCCTTGATAGAACCTGCAATAGGGAGTTCATTGTCCAATTTTACAAACACCCTGCCCTTTATCCCTATTCCATATTTGTCCTCTAAGGCCCTTTTAAATTCCTGTACCTCTTTTATCTTTGACTCAATTATCCCAGTCTCAGTATCCTTAAACTTGTTTGCAAGATAGGGGCTAAAGCGCTCAAGCCTCTCTTGTGCCTGGACAATATCCTCAAATTTTATACCTAGAGTATCTAACACTTTGTCCAGGTGAGAAAATCTAGGATTTTCCCAAAAAAAAGACCTTCTATTTTTAATAGCATATAAAAAATTATTATTCATAACTTCTACCTAACTGAGGCCACACAACCTCTTTAAATTTTTAAAAAGTGTCATCTTTTCATGTTTATCCACCTTTTCATCTCCTTTTAATTCTTTAATAACCCTCTCCTGGAACTTTTCATATACCACGTCCCTTAAGACCTTATCCCTCTCAAGGACCAGTTTAAACAACATCCTATCTAACTCAAGTACACATCCTTCAGACTTACAAATAACAGATGCATTCCTTTTTTTATCAGATATCAATGCTACTTCTCCAAAAAAATCGCCTTTTGAAATTAAGGCGATACTTTTCCCCCCACGCATTACTTCATATTCGCCTTCTATAATAATGTACATAGTATCTCCCATCTCACCTTCTCTAATCACCTCATCTCCCCTTTGGAATTTTATCAAATTACCATAAGTGGCAAGAAACTCCAATACATCTTCTCGTGCATCCTTAAACAAATCATTCTTTTTTAAGGCCTCTATCACATATTTATTGGGTTTTTGTTCTTCTGATTTTCTCATTATCACTGTCCTGATGGGAAATGGAATTTCAATCCCATAATTTTTAAATTGATACCATATGGAGGTATAAATCTCATCTACAACAAAACGCTTCACGTAGTAATTATCTACTCCAAATACAATCTTATAATTAATAGAAGATGCTCCATAGTCCATTAATAGGACCCTCTTTCTCCTGTTTTTTAAAACATATTGATTTTTTTCTAATATCTCATAGATCGCCCTTTTAACTTTTACTGGAGGGACTTCATAACTAACTCCAATATCAAGTTCAACCTCTATCTCTTTAGTTGGCTTACTGTAATTAATTATATTATCAGAGGAGATTGTATTATTAGGAATAATTATATAAATATTCAAGATAGTTCTAATCTTTGTATATCTCCAATTAATCTCTTGAACCCTACCAATAAGATCTCCAACCTGAATCCAATCTCCAATATCAAATGGCTTTTCAATCTGAATTACTATGCCAGACATTAAATTTCCAATGGTATCCTTCATTGAAAGACCTACAATTGCAGTAAGTATTGCAGACGGAGTCAAGATTGCCACAAGATTTACATTAAATACATTCCTCAAAAATACCATTATAAAGAGGATGCCTATTATTAATTTAGTTATATCTACTATAATATGGCTTATTTTTTTGTTCTTTCTATCAATCAAATATTCTTTGATATATAAATCAATGACAACTACTTTAACCACTAAAAATACAAATATAGTTTCAAAAAAGAAAAGTATCTTTAAAAACCAAAGCCCCTCAACTTTATCCTTTATAAACTCCAAAAAAATGAGAATAATAAAATAATTAATGGTCTTTGTGACTAAATTAGACAGACCTATCCTCTTTTTTAAGAGTCCAATTAAGATCCTCAAAAATAAAATAATACTAATTGCCACAGAAAATAGGATTAGATCATTTTTGTGTAAAAGGATCTTATCAAATGAACTGGAAAAATAATGCAATATTTCCATAAATCATACCATTCTCATCAGATTATAATTATTTTACATTGAATTTTTGAATATCCTTAGGATTACACACATCACCCTGTTTTTTAAATTTATCTATTTTATCAATATAATACTTACTAACCCCATCATCGTACTTTTCATAAATTTCCTGAAAAATATCATATGCCTTATGGAAATCTCCTTTTATAACCATTTGAACTCCTTGTTCAAATTGTTTTATATCTGACTCATGTAATTTAACTAAGGTCATTAGTTCATACACCCGAATAGGTGCACTCTTTCCTTTTACAGTTACTTCTCCAATAAACCTCGTATTGTATACTCCTTGGGGTAACATATCATATGTAAATTGGGATATTAATATATTAGTACCATAATATTTATTGAGTCCTTCTAGTCTACTTGCCAAGTTTACTGTATCACCTATTGCTGTGTAGTCAAATCTCGCCTTTGTACCAATATTTCCAATAACTGCTTCTCCTGTGTTTATACCTATCCCTACATTTAATTCAGGTAGTCCTATATGAGAAAATTCTTTATTTAATTCTTTTACAATTCCTATAATATCTATTGCTGACTTTATAGCAGCTTCAGCATGATTTTCTAAATCAACAGGGACATTAAAAAGTGCCATTATTGCATCTCCAATATATTTATCTAACATCCCTTTATTTTTTAATATAATATCAGTAATTGGTCCAAAAAATCTATTGAGCAGTCCAACAAGTTCTTCAGGGGTTAAGTTCTCTGATATAGTAGTAAAATCCCTTATATCTAAAAATAATATTGATATACTTTTTTTCTCTCCTCCCAATTTTAACTTGTCTGGATACTTTAATAGTTCATTCACAAGTTCTTTTGAAATATAACTACTAAACGCCTTTTTCAAATATTTACTTCTTTGTTCAATTATAAAATTTCTATAGGATTCTAATAAAATAAAGGACAATATAAACTCAAACAATGGATATATTGTGGCAACTCTTATATTATAATCTAAAAATAATTTGTAATTTATAAATAGATAAAAAACTCCAATAAAGAAGAACCAGGTCAAAGATATAAAGGTGTTCTTTGATTTAATGGATATAATTAAAATGATTATTGGAATGATCAATATTGTAACAAGGTCTATGAGATATACAGTAGTGTTTCTCTTGAGATAGAAATTCTGTAACACGTTAGAAGCAAATGTACAATGTACCTCTGTTCCAGGAAAATTGGGAGAGGTTGGAGTAGGTACAAAATCTCCTACTGCCTTTTCTGTGACTCCTATAAAGACTAGCTTGTTGGCCAACTGAGATCTCTTTACCCTGCCCTGCAAGATATCAATGGCTGAGATATATGTAATGGTATGTCCAGGTCCATAATAATTTATTAATATACTCCCTGGACTGCGCACAGGGATTTTTTTCTTCCCAATACTCATTGACACCACACCAAATTTATCAACTACAAGGGATATGGGATGCCCAAGGTATTGGGATACAGCAGCTAATGCCAAGCTAGGCATGAGATAACCATCAAAACCTGCAACTAGATGGAGTCTCCTGAGTATCCCGTCCTTATCAGGAAATACAGAAAAAAAACCTTTATCCACTCCAACGTGAGATATTGGGGAGATATTGGTCTCTGCTGTTAAAAAATTCTTAATAGGTAAGTTATTTACATCTCCTATGACTTCAACGTCTTCAATGGAAAAATCAGGTAGGTTATTTAATGCTATCTCTTGCTCATTTTTCTTGAGTCCCTTTCTAAAAAAATAACCCAGTACCACATTATTTGCATCTTTTATGGCATGTGCAAGTTCATCGTCATCCTTTTTGTCAGTGGTTTCTGAAAAGACCATATCCAATGCAATGGTCTTTGCTCCGAAAAAACTAATCTTACTAATTAACCTAGCCAATACCTCCCTTTTCCAAGGCCACCTACCTATTGCATCTATACTTTTGCCATCTATGGCCACCAATACTACTTGTTTTGATGGAGATAGATTTTTTCTAAACCTAAATTTTGTATCCTGTAGTTTGTCATCTATTGTCTGAAAAAAATCCAATTGAGAAAAATATATAATATATGTGGTGATAATTATCAGGGTTGTTATTAAAAAATATACCCATCTTTTTTTCATTATACTTCTAACTTATATTTATTGTTTATTTAAAGTTGGATTAGATATATGTTTCATACATTTTTTTATTAACAAATCTACTTCATTCTCAAATCTTCCATTAGGGAACCTTTTTTTATATTCAGTTAGATAATCAATTGCCTTCTTATACTTTTTTTCTTCAAACTTTAAAAAACCACGCTGGAAAAATGCACTCTCACAAAATTTACTCCTTGGATAATTGGTTATTATGGATTCCAGGTCCAAATTGCCTGAATGATAGTCTTTTAGAAAACGGGTCTTTATAATGGATTTTTGATACAATATCTCTGCCTTTACCTCAGGACGAGATGTAAATAAAAAGGCTATATTTAAATATTTTAATGCCTCATTAAACTTCTTCTTGTCTATCAAATAATTTGTAAATGTTATATTCCATCTAGCAATAATCTCAGGAAGCTCCTTAAACTTCTTCATCTCTTTTGGAACCTGCAAACCAGTCACATTTAAAAGGGTGTTATACATCTCTTTAAGGGTCCCATTGTCTTCAAAACTCACAGGTTCAATAGGTGCAACATTATATGCACTTTGGCTCATTTGTCCTTTATTGGTGGTAACTGATATCTTTTTATTTTTAAGATACACCTTTCCCTGTTTTGTAAACACAGCAGAAGCATGCTCATTGCTATAAACTATAAATTCCGTCCCCTTTACCCCTGCAACTCCACCACCAGTAGAAACCCTAAAGGCCTCTTTAGGTGTCAATTTATGTATTATTGACCTCAAGGTCCCATCTTTTAGCTTCAAATCCTCCTTGTCCTTTATAATTATCTTGGTATCAGGGCCTATGAAAAAAATATCACCTTTTTTCCCTTTGATCTTCACAGTAGAATTTGTATCAGTGACCACCAAATCCCCCACAAATACCTTTTGCTTTGGTCTGATTGTTCTTTTATTAATCACAGGATTACCAGTAAATGAAACTACCCTGCCAAAAGGGATCTTAAACCATCCTGCATATACGCTTGGGACAAAAACCAACATCAATATATTAATCCACATAGTTTTTTTCATTATCCCCTCCATAATACCTTATTTAAATTATATAAACTTCCCTGTAATAGACAAGGGATTGGCCCTTATCTCCTCAGGCGTGCCCTTGGCTATTATTTCTCCCCCATATTCCCCACCACCAGGACCTAGATCAAATACATAATCTGCAGAATTTATCATATAAGGGTTGTGCTCTATCACTATTACACTCCCCCCCTTTTCCACAAGTCTATGTAGTACTTCTATCAATTTTCCAACCTCGTGCATATGAAGCCCTGTTGTGGGTTCATCCAATATATACAGATTACCTGGCAAATTCCTTTTACCAAGTTCTCTACTTATTTTCAATCGCTGGGCCTCTCCACCAGATAAGGTAGTAGCAGGTTGACCGAGTTTTAGATATTCTAATCCAACTGCCTCTAATATCTCTAATTTTCTCTTTAATGCCACATGGTTTTCAAATATTTTTTTGGCCTGTCTAACAGTTAAGTCCAATACATCTGAAATACTTAACCCTTTATAATAAATATCCAAGGTCTCTCTATTATATCTTTTTCCCTTGCATACATCACACCTAACATAAACATCAGGTAAAAAATGCATTTGGATCTTTATATAACCTTCACCTTCACACCTCTCGCACCTACCTCCCTTTACATTGAAACTAAATCTACCAGGCTTATACCCCCTTTGCCTAGCCTCTTTTGTTGAGGCAAATATATCTCTTATATGGTCAAAAATCTTTGTATAAGTGGCTGGATTTGACCTTGGAGTCCTACCTATTGGAGATTGATCTATAAAAACCACATTTTCAATCTTTTCTGCTCCATATATCCCATCAATTATCCCAGGGCTATCTGCCCTAATTCCCTTTAAAATACACAGGTGTTTGAACAAGGTATCAGTTACAAGGGAACTCTTTCCAGAACCAGATACCCCAGTTACACATACCATGACCCCAAGGGGTATATCTATATCTAAGTTTTTCAAATTATTGGTCTTGACCCCCCTTAACCTCAAATATCCATTTGGAGAGAGCCTTTTTTCTCTTTTCTTTATCTTGATCTCACCCCTTAAATACTTGCCTGTTAATGTGTCTGCCTCTATTAGTCCTGACACATCTCCATTATATACCACCTCCCCTCCCAAGGCTCCAGAGCCTGGACCTAATTCCAACACAAAATCAGCAGTCTTAATTGTATCTTCATCGTGTTCCACTACAATTACAGTATTTGCCCTGTCTTTTAGTGCCTTTAAAGAATCCAGCAGTCTTTTATTGTCCTTTGGATGAAGGCCAATACTTGGTTCATCTAACACATAACATATGCCTTCTAACCCTGAGCCAAGCTGTCCAGCAAGTCTTATCCTCTGGGCCTCTCCCCCAGATAGGGTAGACATCTCCCTTGCCAGAGAGAGGTAATTTAATCCAACCCTAGACATAAAGCCAAGCCTATATGAAATTTCTTTGATCAAAGGTTCTGCTATAGCACCCTCTACTCCACTAAATTCAATCTCATCTAGCCACTCCATGAGCCTTTTTATTGAAAGGGAACACAGATCAAATATGGTCATAGTGTCGATCTTTACACAAAGGGCATCTCCATTTAACCTACTCCCCGCACATTTAGGACATATGGATCTCTGCTTATACCTTGAAAATTCATTCCTCCACAGGGACTTGGAAATTAAATGTTCACCTTGTTTTAAAAATTCAATTATCCCCTCCCAACCAATATTCTTATCTCCAAAAAAAATGGCCTCCAATGTTTGGTTGGACATCTTATTTAATGGGGTATTCAAATCATATCCCCTTTGAATCAATATATTCTCAAGTTTAGGAAGAAACCTATTTAATGCCTTCTTATTTCTAAGGGGCAAAATAGCACCTTCAATAATGGAAAGCCCCTTATTAGGGGCCAACAAATCCACATCAAAATCTTCAATATAGCCGAGACCTAGACACCTTGGACATGCACCCTGGGGGCTATTAAAAGAAAATAGTTGTGGAGTTAATTTTGGAAAACTTTTTTTACATATGGGACAAACAGATTCTGTGGAAAAAAATATATCTTCCCCATCAAGGGGTCTAATTATCACCCTGCCTTCTCCAAATTTAAGCCCAAGCTCTAAGGAATCAGCAAGTCTTTTTTTTATGCCCTGTTTTTTAATAAGCCTATCAACTACCAAAAGGATGTTGTGTTTTTTGTTTTTATCAAGCTCAGGTAGGCTATCTAAGACACATGACTTGCCATCTACTATTACCCTAACAAATCCCTGGGCCATTAGCCTTTTAAATAATTCTGAAAAGGTTCCCTTTTTGTATTCAACCATTGGAGCTAGGATCATAAATTTCTTCCCGTCATCCATTCCCATGATGCTATCTACTATCTCGTCCACAGTCTGAGATCTGACTTCCCTTCCACAATCTGGACAAAATATCCTTCCCACCCTTGCATACAATACCCTCAAATAGTCATACACCTCTGTGACTGTACCAACAGTTGACCTAGGATTTTTAAGGATATTATGCTGTTCAATAGCAATAGAGGGAGTCAAGCCCTCTATCTTTTCTACCTTAGGTTTTTCTAGCTGAGGTAAAAATTGGCGTGCATAAGCTGAAAGGGACTCTACATATCTCCTTTGTCCTTCAGCATAAATAATGTCAAAGGCCAACGTGGATTTGCCAGAACCACTTGGGCCACAAATGACTACTAACTTCTCTCTTGGGATTGAAACAGTAATGGACTTTAAATTATGGTGAGATGCATTTTTGATCTTTATAAACCTAGTCATAAATAAAAATTTAATTCAGGAGAATCCATCGGAAAAATATAAGATATACTTACTAGCTATTTCTTAAGTTGAGAATTTCTATATTGAATATACGCATTTCTCACCGAAATATATGGATCAATGGCAGATCTCTTCAAGTCCTCATATTCTCCTAGGTGAAAAGACAAATTATTTATCTTATCTTCTGCCTTTAAGGCTGCAGACGCATATACTGGTTCAATATATGTTATGGGGTCCATAAAATGATCCCCTACCTTTCCAATTGTATCCCTCAGGGTGGAAGGACCAAAAACTGGAAGCACTAGGTAAAACCCATTTCCAATACCCCACTCACCTAGTGTCAGTCCTGTATCTTTTTGTGGCGGAGCTCTTAATGCCCCTACCCCAGAGGCGGGATCTAGGAGTCCCCCAAAGCCAAGGGCAGTATTAATAACAAAACGACTAGTTTCTTTTAAAAACCTTATAAACCTAAATTCTAATATATCATTTATTGCCCTAATGGGATATCTTATATTTTTGAAACAATTTGAGATTCCTTGACGAAAATTTTTTGGTACAACTAATGAGTAGCCCTTTGCCACTGGTTTCAAGAAATAAAAATAGAGTTTATCATTTACCTTAAAGAAAAACCTGTTAACAGGCTCAATTGGATCACTTATCTTTGCCTTACTCTCTGAATATTCTCCTTCTAATTCTGAAAACAAATCCTGATTTTTATTGTTAGACTCTATAGCCCATGAGATGGAACTAAAAAAGAGTAAGATGGCCAAGGCCATACAAAATCCTTTTTTAATGTGCATATAATTCTCCCTCTTTACACTGTGCACATAACCATTTAAATATAAAACCTTTTGCAGAATTTTGTTTTTTACACCACGTATCTTTTAATTTTTTCCTCAATTCCAGTATTACATCAGACGGGCTCTTTTTTAAAAGTAAGTCCTGAAATTGGCTCCTATAATTTCTAATAAGACTAATCCCTTCAACATATACATCATATATCTTCCATTTATTTTCTATAAACACAAATCTATAATTAATTGGTATATATTTATCATTATACTTAATCTTGGTCATCACCTCTGCCTTTCTTGATGTATACATCCTCTGTCCCAGTATTTTTATGTTTTTCTTTGGAAACTTTTTAATGTCTTCCACGTGTTGAAGTATTTTATCAAAATAGTTCTGGGCTACAAGTTCAATAAAAAGACATTGAAACTCTTTTTGCTCACATTTATTAAGTTCCCTCCAATATCTACCCAAAACCATTCTAGCCATTATATCAAAGGCAAATATGTCCTGGGCCAATTTCAGGGTCTTTTCTTCAAATTTTGTTTTATATTCCACAGAGGTATTGTTTGAATCATAGGTCTTAAAAAGATCAAAGGTTTTGTCAATATAGACCCTTAAACTATCAATAGGTTGTTGTGCTGCCCTGGTTATAGGAATCAGTCCAAGGAAAAAAATAAAAACTAAAAAAATTATTCGTCTCCTCATTGTTTAAATCCCTTTTTTATATCTATTTTACATATACAAAAATTATTTTTTTACACTTCCAAATACATATTTACTTACTAATTCTTCAAAATCTATGGGGGGTTCTGTATCCACTATTGTATCTCCTGGTTTCAGATAGGTATCAGATCCACCAGGAGAAATACTAACATATTTATCTCCAATTAGACCACTTGTCTTAACAGCGGCCATGGAATCATCGCTTATCTTAATATTCTTTTTAATATCCATAACCACTGTCACAGAAAAATCTTTGGGATCTAATACAATATCTTTTACCCTACCCACTGCTACCCCTGATATCCTAACTTCATTCCCAATCTTTAAGCCTGTGACCCTGCTAAACCTGGCTTTTATTTCATAATAATTATGACCAATTAGTTCCATCTTTCCCAATTTTATGGTTAAATACCCAACGCATAAAAGTGAAATCAACACAAAAAAACCCACTGTTAGTTCAATATAATATCTTTTGTCTGACATATCCCTTACCCTTGTCGTTTTTTACCGCAAAGTAACCTTCCCATCACCAATCTCTGTCTTCTAGCCTCATCTACTAACTCATTTAAAGATTTATGAGGGTCAAAATTAGTATACCCTGCATATACAGCAAACTCCACACAGGAATTTGTGTATGCTTGTTTCTGAAAAAACTCTTTATCCTGTAATTGTCTTGCAATCAAGGACAATTGTTTATCAATATCTATAACCTGAGTGGCATCTACTATAGATACTATTTTGTCTATCCCATATTTACCAATGCCCAATATCCTGTCTCCACAAGAGTTTCTACACATTGAAGCAAGTTCTGAAAATATTATATATGGTGTAATGTGACCCACCTTTTCTATGATATCATTGTAATTATTTATCTCATATACCACTATCATAAGATCTCTATTGCCCTTTTGACACAACTTTTTAAAAAACTTCTCAAAATCCCTTTTGGTCATAAGACCAACCACTTCATTTTTCAAAAACTCAAGGCTGTTTATAAATTCATACACCACTGGATGATCGGAGTTCTCTAATGCCTTTGGATCCCCTTCAAACACTATTTTCCCTTCATCAATCACAGCAATTCTATTTGATATATAAAATACATGGGGCACGTCATGGCTAACTAGGACAGCAGTAAATCCAAATTCCTTTTGTTTATTGGTAATCATGGAGAGCACACTATTTCTGCGAATAGGGTCTAATCCTGTGGTTGGTTCATCAAATAACACTATTTTTGGATCAGTTATAATGGCCCTAGCCAAGGCAACTCTTTTTTGCATACCCCCTGAGAGCTGAGATGGATATTTATCTTCTTGTCCCTGTATCTCTAATGCATCCATTACTCCTTGGACCCGTTTTCTTATCTTTGATTCACTCAAGTTGGTAGTTTCATGTAATGGAAGGGCAATGTTTTCATAAATAGTAAGGGAATCAAAAAGAGCATTGTTCTGAAACATAAAATTTATATCCTTTTTCACTTCCATCCAATGCTTCTTTGACATAGAGGAAAGGGGCTCACCTCTGTAAAAGATCTCTCCCTTATCTGGTCTGTCAAGCCCGATCATAAGTTTTAGTGTAACACTCTTACCCACCCCACTTTTACCTATAATAGTGGTTATTTCCCCTGGATATACCTTGAGATTCACTCCAGACAATACTACCTTGTCACCGTATCTCTTGTACACATCCTTAAATTCAATTAATGGAACTTTCATAAATTATTACTCCAGCACGTCTATAGCAAAAAAGAAGTCAACACGTAGTCTCCAACTAACACCAGCACACAAGAGATCACCACAGCATTAGTTGTAGCAAAACTCACCCCTCTAGCACCAAACCCTTCCTTTCTCTTATGCACAAAGTAACCTTGATAACAGCAAATAGTCACAACAATTATGGCAAAAAATATGGACTTATAAAATCCTCCCATTACATCCTTTAAACCCACTAAATTTTCCATCCTAGAAAAATATGTCCCTGAGTCAATACCCAAAAGGAGTACTCCTGTTATATAGCCACCTAAAATACCAATCACATCAAAAAGGGCAGTTAAAAGTGGAAAGCATATAATAGAGGCAATTACCCGGGGACAAAATAGATATCTTATGGAATTTATGTTCATGGTCTCCAGGGCATCGATTTGTTCAGTAATCCTCATAATTCCAAGTTCAGCCGCCATAGCAGACCCAGCCCTTCCTATAACCATAATAGCAGTAAGTACTGGACCCAATTCTCTAATTATAGATAAGGCCACTGCTGCACCAAGGACACCCTCTGATCCAAATTTTACTAAGGTATAATATCCCTGCAACCCAAGGACCATTCCTGTAAAAAGACTTACCAACCCTATAACAAATAAAGATTTAAATCCCACAAAATAAACCTGTTGAAGTATCTTTTTAAACTGATATGGGGGAGTGATTGAACAGATTACTCCTCTTAAAAAAAATAAAAATATTAATCCCAATTCTCTTATAAAACCTATGGTTATGCGACCAAGAGAGTGTATATCTTCCACCAAAGACATTGTATTTTTCATAGATCAGATCCCTAATTAAGTATTATTACCCAAAAAATATATCTTAAATCCAAAATTAACAGGTAGGTATCATATGTTTTTTTTCTATCCACGTCAACAAAAGCATCGCTGTTTAAGGATATAGATAACCCTTGATAGCCAATTCATGCTTGACTTTGTTTTTTCTAGAAATTACATGTTTTTAAATTTAATATAGTGATAATATTTTAAGGTTAATTAGTTATAAAAAATTTTCCAGGAGTTATTTATGTTTAATGATATTCCAAGACCTTGGTTAACTAGTTATGACAAGGAAGTTAGGCATCATATAGATTATGAAAGAGTTCCTATCTTTGAATATTTAGAACGTGCAGCAAAAAATTATCCCTCTAGAGATGCCATTGTGTTTCAAAACAATAAAATATCATATAAAAAATTAAAACTCCTAACAGATAGGATTGCGTCTAATTTAAGGGCACATGGGATAAAAAAAGGAGATAAGGTAGCAATAATGTTGCCAAATTTACCTCAGACAATAATATCTTACTGGGGAGTGCTAAAGGCAGGCGCAATTGGAGTCATGACAAACCCCCTTTATATGGAAAAGGAACTAGTACACCATTTTAATGACTCAGAGAGCAAATTTCTAATAGCCTTAGATAGGCTCTGGCCCAAACTCAAACCATTGCTCCCAAAATTTTCTCTAAAAAAGATATTTTTCACTAGTATTTCAGATAGCCTGGCATTTCCATTAAACCTCCTATACCCAATAAAGGCCAAAAGAGAGGGCACATATGTCTCTGTCCCATATAATGGAAGAGATATATTAAAATGGAAGACCCTGTTAAAAAGAGGCGATATATTGTCTTTGCCTCAAATAGACACATCTAATGACCTTGCACTCCTTCAATATACTGGTGGCACCACTGGTCTATCCAAAGGGGTCATGCTAACTCACGACAACCTAACCGCCAATATACAACAGGCTGCAGAGGTCTTAAATAATATTGGGGGAGAAAAACAAGAGGTGTTTTTATCTCTCCTCCCATTTTTCCATGTGTATGGACTAACAGTTTGCCTTAATCTTCCCACATTACTTGCTGCAACTACTGCTCCATATCCACAATTTATACCCCAAGAGGTGTTAAAGGCAATCAATAAGATCAAACCAACTATCTTCCCCTCTGCTCCTGCAATCTTTAATGTATTATTACAACAAAAAAATATAAATGAATTTGATCTTACATCCATTAATTATTGTGTCACAGGCTCTGCTCCAATGCCCATTGAGTTATCAAAAAAATTTAAAGAGATGACTAATGCAGAAATAATTGAAGGCTTTGGACTAACTGAGGCATCACCTATTACCCATTTAAATCCCCTTCGTGGCAAAAAAAAGGTGGGTTCAATAGGACTGCCATTTCCAGATACAGATGCAGCCATAGTAGATATAAAAACTGGGACAAAACTAATGGATGTAAATGAACCAGGGGAATTGATAATTAAGGGTCCCCAGGTAATGAAAGGATACTGGAAAAAACCAAAAGAAACAGAACAAACACTTAGAAATGGATGGCTTTATACAGGGGACATTGCCTATATGGACGAGGAAGGATATTTCTTTATAGTAGATAGAAAAAAAGATTTAATAATATCGGCTGGATATAATATTTATCCAAGAGAAATTGAAGAAGTATTGTATGAACACCCAAAAGTCGCTGATGCTGCAGTAATAGGGGTTGCACATAAAACAAGGGGAGAAATTGTAAAGGCATACATTGTACCCAAGCCAGGACAAGAGTTAGACAAAAAGGAAATCATAGCATTTTGTAGACAAAAACTTGCCAATTATAAGGTCCCTAAAAAAATAGAGATAAGGGAGGAACTCCCTAAAACAGTGATAGGCAAGATATTAAAAAAAGACCTTAGAAAAGAAATAGGGGAAAAGGTGTTAGGTGAAGAAGAACTTGACTATCAAAACGGTGAAGGTGATCACAGTGGACAAGACTAGGACAAACCAGATCAATCTATGGTTAATTACCATACTAACCTTAATTTGCATAGGTCTACCAATTGGGATTAGACTAATAGAACTCCCAAAGTGGAACAACCCAGCCTATGAAATTTCTGGTGAAAAGATCATGGCAACACATGATGCCTACTATTTTTTGGCATCTGCTATTGGTACTAGTCACAATCCAAAAGAACCACTAGGTATCCTGGTCAGGACACTATCATATATAACACATGTCCCCCCAGCTACACTTGGTTTCTTTATCCCAGCTATTTTTTGCTCTCTACTGGCAATTCCAATTATCTTTTGGGCATTTAGCCTTAAGATACCAGAAGGGGCATTACCCGCCTCGATTTTGGGCTCGTGTTGCCTAGGATATCTTGGCCGTAGCAGGCTTGGATATTTAGACACAGACTTTGGAGCCATATCCCTGAGTGTAGCCTTATGCTGTGGAATTGCAATATGGATAGAGCAAACATTAAAAAAGAAAGACATGAAGGATATTTCCAGTTTAGTTTTTCCTATATTTATTGGAATAATAGGATATATATACACATGGTTCTATGGAGCTGGAAGACCTATTGTACTTATTATACTTACTATTTCATTTATTAGCTCCATTATAATTAACAAAAAAAATAACAAACCCCTATTTAAACATTTAACTGGATTTCTAATAATTTATATATTTAGTTTTGATATAATAATAGGATGTATAGTTGCTTTCATACTCTACATTCTTTCAGAATATTTAAAGGGAAGTATAAATTCAAAAATATTTTATATAATACTCTTGACTGGTATTGTAGTTACATCAATCAGTAGCGACGTTTATCTTATCTTTTATAATGGACTACTGAGAATACTTTCATACAGTAAAATCTTTTCTTTTGCCATTAATGACGAAAAAAAATATAATTTGCTACTTCCCAGCGTGGTACAAAGTATTAGAGAGGCTCAAAACATAAGTATCACACAAGCCGTTTATAGAATGGCCAGTAACTATATAACTTTCCTACTTGGCTTAATTGGTTTTATCTATCTTGTCATAAAAAGGCCATCCTCTTTAGTATTTATCCTGTTTTTAATACTTGGGATCTCCTCTACCTCCCTTGGAAACAGGTTTGCCATGTATGGAGGAGTGGCAATAGGAATTGGCCTGGGATTTGGGCTTGGGCTGTTTTTTAAAAATTTTGTTCCAAATTTAGGTAGGTGGTTAATCCAAATAGGGATCACTGTCCTTGTCTTAATACCGATCGTCCAGATTGCAATTAAATTTAAACCATATCCCATTATACCAAAAATCTATGCCAAGACATTCAAAGAAGTAAGTAAAATAGCCCCAAAGGATTCAAGGCTTTGGCAATGGTGGGATTATGGATACGCTGAACAATACTTTGCAAAGAGGGCCTCTTTTGGTGATGGTGGTATACATGATGGCCCTACCCTCTATCCCCTGGCCCTTGTCCATACCTCAAACTCTCCAATGCAGGCAAGTCAATTAATTAAATTTATAACCTTAAATCAGATCAAGGAGTACAAAAGGTCCCCTAAAAAATACAATAGCCTCCCAAAGATGTGGAGGATATATCTAACAGACCCCATGTTGCCATTTAGCAAAATGGGGGCGGAAAATGCCTCTGTGTTTATACAAAGATTAAAGGATACGAAATTATCCCTACCAAAAACACCACCACAATATCTAGTG
>JALWFY010000089.1 GCA_027013815.1 Desulfohalobiaceae bacterium
TTTTATTGTCCTTCGAAGGTCAATATTTATCTGAAGATATTAGATAAGAGGGGAGATGGATATCATAATATTGATAGTATCTTTCTCCCCTTAAAGAATCCCAGAGATGAGATGGAAATAAAAAGATATACAGGTACTGGCATTAAAATAGAATGTAATATCAAAGAATTGGAGAAAGAAAATATCCTATTTAAGGTTTATGAGGAATTTGGCCGAAGTTTTGGATTATGGCCTGGTGTTATTGTTAAATTAAAAAAGGTCATACCCATGGGTGCAGGATTAGGTGGAGGTAGTTCTAATGCTGCATGTCTATTAAGGTATTTATGTGTAGAGAATAATATTGGCTTGCATAGGGTAGAGGTGTTGGATATAGCAAAGAAGTGTGGGGCGGATGTCCCTTTTTTTTTTAAGGCCACCCAGTGTATAGTAGAGGGAATTGGAGATATTGTGGAGGAAGTTGACCTAAATTTTGATGATTATTATATAATAGTCATTTGTCCTAATATACATATTTCAACCTCATGGGCTTATGAAAAATTAGATGAAAAAAGGATATCAGAGGGATTCCATTACTTGACAATTAAAAATATTGATATTAAAAACAGTCCCCGTCTTTTGGGGCATATGTGGTTTAATGATTTTGAGGATATAGTATATAGAAAATATCCTGAGTTGCTAAGGATAAAAGCTATTACCTATAGACTTGGTGCAAAGGCCTGTGTTTTGAGTGGATCAGGATCTGCATTAGTGGGATTGTTTTCTAGACAAATTTCATTGGATGTGATAAAAAGAACTTTTTTAAGAGAGGACGTTCAATTGTTTATAAACTAAAGGGGTGTAGCCAAGTGGCAAGGCAACGGGTTTTGGCCCCGTGATGCGGAGGTTCGAATCCTCCCACCCCTGCCAAAATATTTTAAGGAGAGGATCCAAAATAATCCCATCAAATGTTTCTCCTTGGCGGAGCTTTGCTCCGCTTTTCTGGCTTATGCCTATTGTAAGGAATGTATTCCTTATTAAAAGTTGGCCTGAAAGGCCAAGAGAAAGTGGAACTATGTTTCACTTTATATCAAGGTATCTAATAGTCATAAAACATAATCAATAAACTATATAACAATAAAATTAATTAAAAAAATGGGAAAGAACGGAACATTGAAGTTAATTACAGGAAATTCAAATTTGCCTCTGGCTGAGGCAATAGCCAGTCATTTGGGGTGTTCTTTGACCCCAAGGATTGCCAAGCCTTTTAGTGATGGAGAGATTCGTATAGAAATAGGTGATAATGTAAGGGGAAGTGATGTATTTGTTATTCAGTCTACTTGTAAGTCTGTGAACGATAATCTAATTGAATTATGCCTAATGATAGATGCCTTAAAAAGGGCCAGTGCCAAGAGGATTACTGCGGTAGTGCCATATTATGGATATGCTAGGCAAGATAGAAAGGTAATACCCAGAGTGCCTATTAGTGCAAAGATGGTTGCTGACTTTATTTCAGTGGCTGGTGCTAGTAGGCTATTGACGATAGACCTACATGCAGGACAGATACAGGGTTTTTTTGATATTCCAGTAGATAATCTATATGCGTCAAAGGTGCTTTTAGAATACCTAAAGGAGTTGGAAGGGAATAAAGTTGTGGTATCTCCAGATGCTGGAGGTATGGAGAGGGCAAGGGCATTTGCAAAAAAAATGGACTGTGGACTGGCTATAATTGATAAAAGACGCGATAAACCCAATCAAGCAGAGGCTATGCATGTAATTGGAGATGTAAAGGGCAAGATGGCCATAATAGTAGACGATATGGTAGATACAGCAGGTACATTACTCACTGCAAGTAAGGCGTTGAAAGCAAGGGGTGCGACTAGTGTAATAGCCTGTGCCTCTCATCCAGTCCTTTCTGGTCCAGCAGTAGAGAGATTAGTCAAATCAAGTATTGAAAAATTGATTGTAACTGATACTATCCCCTTGAGTAAAGAGGCATTGGATAGTGGGATGATAGAGGTGGTCTCTGTTGCAGGGTTGCTTGCTCAAGCCATCAACAATATTCACAACGAGTCCTCTGTGAGTGTATTGTTTACATAAAAGATGGTTAATAGTAAGGTATTTTTAACGGTAAATAAAAAAAGAAAAAATCAATATGATTAAGGAGATACACAAATGGTAGGGGAATTTGTGCTAGAGGTAGAAAAAAGAGAAGGAAAAGGGAAGAGTGTCACTAGAAAGCTTAGGGCAAAGGGTTATTTACCAGCAGTTTATTACAATAGTAAAGGAGAAAATATTTCTTTGACAGTTAAGCGCTCCTCATTTGAAAAGATGTATTCAAAGGTTCATAAGTCAAAGATTGTAGATTTAAATATCAAAAATGGTGGCGGAGAAGAGAAAAAGTATGCCCTTATTTGGGATGTACAAAGGGACCCAGTAAAAAATTTTGCCTTACATGTGGATTTTTTAGGGGTAGATCTCTCAGAAGAGGTATATGTTGAGGTAAAAGTGGAACCTGTTGGAGTTCCAAAAGGGGAAGAAAGGGGTGGTAGGCTCAGTATTTTTAGGGAAGTAATCCCTGTGGTATGTTTGCCAACAGCAATTCCAGAAAAGATTGAAGTAGATGTATCTTCTTTGGATATAAATGATAACTTGCATGTAAATGATTTAGTACTTCCTGAAGGGGTCAGGTTAGACTCAGTAGAAGAAAATTTTGCAGTTCTTGGTGTAGAACCGCCAGAAAGGGTAGAAGAGACAGAGGAAGAGGAGGCAGAGACTGGAGAGGAAGAATAGATAATTAAGTAGTTATTGTTTTATACAATAATAGATTAGGATAGTGAAAAATAAGTGGATGATAGTGGGTCTGGGTAATCCAGGCCCTGAATATAAAAACACAAGACACAATATTGGTTTTCTGGTAATAGATAGGTTAAGGAAAATAAAAGAAAATAATAGTTCCTCAAAATTCAAGCAACACAGTGATTATGCAATCTCTCAATTAGATGATTTAGATAAAACCTGTTTGCTTGTAAAACCCCTCACCTATATGAACTTAAGTGGTAGGGCGGTTAAAAAGCTCACTGAAACATATAATATCCCACCGAATCGTATTTTAGTAATACATGATGATCTAGATATTCCTTTTGGGCGAATGAAACTCAAATATGGGGGTGGGTTGGCTGGTCATAGGGGACTTAAGTCAATTGCAGGTTCCCTTGGTACAAGGGATTTCTTTAGACTCAGGATCGGCATTGGACGTCCAGATCCAAGGGAAGGTATTGATATAAGAGAATATGTATTGTCTTCCTTTTTAAACCATGAATTACAGATTCTTCCAATATTAATAGATGGTGCAATTAAAGGCATATATATTTTCTTAGACCATGGATATGAAAAAGGTCTTAATTTTATAAATGGATTTAGATTAGCTAATCCCCATACAAATTGAAAAATGTGGACTTATAAATGGATTCGATATATACTTTCTCTGTTAGGGCTAAAATCTTACTTTTATGTACGTATTCTTTTTATATGGAGCAAAACATTTTTTTATATATAGGCTTTTTCATTTGGTTTTATAGTTTTCTACAAATTGTAGAAGACTATAAAGTGAAGCTCTGCTTCACTTTATCTTGGCCTTTTAGTCTAACTTTAATAAGGAATAAAATCCTTATAATAGGCGAAGCCAGAAAAGTGGAGCAAAGCTCCGCTAGGGAGGCATTAAGAAGTGTTTAAAAAGGATCAACTGGTTGTGTATCCTGCTCAGGGAGTGGGGATTGTGGAGAGCATTACTGAGAAAGAGGTGGGGGGGATAAAGACCAATTTCTATATTATCAGGATCTTAAGTAATAATGGTACTGTGATGATCCCTGTTGAGAATGCAAAAAATGTTGGACTCCGCTGTGTATGTGACCCTAAATATGGACAGAATGTCTTAAAATATCTTTCTGATTGGAGTGATTTTAAGGGATATGCTGGACAAAATTGGAACAGACGTTATAGGGAGTATGCAGAAAAATTGAAAAGCGGAGATTTAGTTGATGTGGCATATGTATTAAAGGAACTTATCTTGATATCTCAGGATAAAGAACTATCGTTTGGGGAAAGACGTTTAATGGAACATGCGATGTCTTTAATTACAACCGAATTGTCGTATTCATTAAATAGAGATAAAAATGATATTAAAGAAGAAATAACACGGATTTTTAAGGATATCCTTAAAAAATAAAAATCCTTTGTCCTTCACAATATTTCCAACCATTTTTTACTATATTTTATAATTCCTTTATTTAAAAGGGTATCAGTAAGACATAAAAAGGGTGCTTTGTGGGTAAAAGATCTAAGTTAAAAAATGAAAAATTTAGAAAGGGAGTGTTTATGAATCCACGGGTTATGATGAATCTTTCTGAGATGAAAAAAAAGACCATGGATGAACTCATGAGACTTGCTGCTCAATATAATGTTGAGAATCCAAGTAGTCTGAGAAAACAGGAGTTAATTTTTGCGATTTTGCAGTCTTATTCTCAAAAACATGGTAATATTTATGGAGAAGGGGTATTGGAAGTGCTACCTGATGGGTTTGGATTTTTGAGGTCTCCCCTATACAACTATATGCCAGGCCCTGATGATATATATGTCTCTCCTTCCCAAATAAGAAAGTTTGCCTTAAGAAAGGGTGATGTAATTTCAGGACAAATTAGACCTCCAAAAGAGGGTGAGAGATATTTTGCCCTTCTTAGAGTGGAAAAGGTCGGTTATGCCCCACCAGAAGAATCAAAGAATCTGGTTTTATTTGATAATCTTACTCCTGTTTATCCAGATGAAAAATTTAAGATAGAGAACGGTGCAGAGAATTATTCTGCTAGAATAGTAGATTTATTGACTCCAATTGGTAAAGGGCAGAGAGGGTTAATTGTTGCCCCTCCTAGGACTGGTAAGACTGTACTTTTACAGACTATTGCCAACTCAATTATGACAAACCATCCAGAGGTGTATCTAATAGTCTTGTTAATTGATGAAAGGCCTGAAGAAGTTACAGACATGGAAAGGACAGTTAATGGTGAGGTGATAAGCTCTACCTTTGATGAACCACCACACAGACATGTACAGGTTGCAGAGATGGTGCTTGAGAAGGCCAAGAGATTAGTAGAGAGAAAACACGATGTAGTGATATTATTAGACAGTATAACTAGGCTTGGAAGGGCATATAATGCCATTACTCCCTCATCTGGAAGGGTCCTATCAGGTGGGTTAGATGCAAATGCCCTGCAGAGGCCAAAGAGGTTTTTTGGGGCAGCAAGGAATATAGAAGAAGGTGGTAGTCTGACCATTATTGCCACTGCACTTATAGATACAGGTTCTAGGATGGATGAAGTAATATTTGAGGAGTTTAAGGGCACAGGGAATATGGAAATTTATTTGGATAGATATCTTGCAGAAAAGAGGGTGTTCCCAGCAATAGATGTCAATAGGTCTGGGACTAGAAAGGAAGAATTACTCTTAGAAGAGGACGTCTTAAATAGGGTCTGGATACTCAGGAAGGTCCTGGCAACCATGAGTCCTTTAGATAGTATGGAGTTTTTATTGGATAAGATGAAGGGGACCAAAAATAATAGACGGTTTTTGGACCTTATGAATAAATAATTTTATCAAGAGGTTAGTATTTGAAAAAAACTTTTCTTATTTTTCTTATCTTTATTTCCCTCTCCACCCAAGCATTGGCCTCTTTAGGTGATTTTACTATTACAGATGAGGCCAAACTAGGAAAAAAATTTTATGCTTGGATGTTGAGCCACTATCCCATTGTATATGATCCTTATGTTGTCAATTATATTCAAGGCATTGCAAATAGGATAAAAGCTATACTACCTCCCCAACCCTTTGATATAACAGTTAATGTAGTACGTTCTGATGAGATAAATGCCTTTGCTGGTCCAGGGGGACATGTGTTTATAAATACAGGTCTTATTTTAATCATGGACAATGAGGCAGAGCTTGCAGCAGTTATGTGTCATGAATTTGCTCATGTGACTCAGAGACATCTGGCCCGTAATATAAAGAGACAGAGATTTCTTACAGTGGGGAGTCTAGTTGGACTCATTGCTGGTGCCCTTATAGGTAAGTCTGTAGGGAGTGCTATGATAGTAGGTTCAGCTGCAGGAGTACAGAGCGCAATGTTAAAATTTACTAGGGGAGAAGAAAGGGAGGCGGATCAAATAGGGATACAATATCTTTCTAAGGCAGGATATCCTAGGCGAGCAATGATAGAGGCCTTTTTAAGGCTAAAACAACAAAAGGTCTTATCTGGTGAAAATTCTGTACCTTCGTATTTTATGACACATCCAGGAATTGAAGAGAGGATATCTTATCTTATGAACATGCTAAAACCAGATATGTCTAAAAAGTTAAAAGTATCCCCTAGTAGTAAATTTTTTAAAGTCAAGGCCCTGATAATAGGACATTATGCAGATGTGGATAGGGGATTTGAACTGGCCTCTAAGCTTCCCCTACCTTGTGAGAGGACCCTGGCAAAGGCAGTTTTATATTCAAGAAAAAATCAGGTAGAAAAGGCAGAGGAGCTATTTAGGGATGATTCATGTGCTATCTATTTACCTTACTGGTTTAGGGAAAAGGGTAGGTTTTATTTTCAACTAGGCAGGGCTAATCTTGCCCTTAAATATTTAAATAAGGCAATTATTGTAAATAGAAATGACTATTTTGCTTTATTTTTCAGGGGTAGGATATATGGTGGAATGGGGATGGTTGATATGGCCCTTAAAGACTTAAATAGGGTATTAGAATATGTGCCTCATGACAGTGAGGTACATTATATCCTTGGCAGAATAGAGGGTAGATATATCGGCCCTTTTTATGGTTATCTCCATTTTGCATATGCAGCCCTGTATCAAGGAGATAAAGATAAGACAGTTGAATATTTTGAAAAGGCAAAGAAATTGGCAAAATCCTCTAGAGAAAAGGAATTGCTTGATGAATTTAAGGGGGAATATAAGGTTTGGAAAAAATATTGGTGAGTATAATTAATGAATAGTTAAGTTAAATGGTTGACAACCTGATGGTTTTCCAGTTAGTCGGTATCTTGTTTATTATTAAAAAATTGTACAAGGTAATTCACGTAGAATGGGATAATAATAAATTGAGAATTGAAAATGGATAATGGAGAATTGAAACCTTGGTGAAAGTATGACTGATTTTAGACAAAGTTTAAATAACAATATATTAGAATTGGTAGGAAGTTAATTGATTTTTTTGGTCTTAATCTTTAATTAAGAAAAAAACGAAAAAGGGGAGATTTTATGTTTTTTGACACAGTAGCATTTGCAATGGCACAACCACAAGGAGGCGGGGGGGCTCAGAATCCTTTAATGGCGTTTATGCCTTTAATTATTCTGTTTGCAATCTTTTATTTCCTACTCATTCGTCCACAACAAAAAAAGGCTAAACAACATAGAGAGATGTTAAATAGCTTGAGAAAAGGCGATGAGATTATAACTAGTGGCGGGGTATACGGTAGGATAGTTGATATGGATGGAGATGTTATTTCTCTGGATTTAGGGAATAAAGTAATAGTAAAAATAAATAGGAATTTTGTTTCTGCTCTAGTTTCTAATAGGGGTGGTTCTCAGAAGTCACAAAAATAGGGAAACTCAACGTTGAGGTAAAGGTAATGTCAAGAAACTTTAAGCTGCGGGTAATTATCGCCTCGCTGGTGTTGGGTCTTGGATTTATATTTGCTCTACCATCCTTTATATCAAAAGATGCGTGGATAAGTAAGATCCTGCCAGATAAGAGGGTAAAACTTGGTTTGGATTTACAGGGAGGTATAAATCTTATCCTTGGTGTGGATATGGATAAGGCCATATCCAATGCATTAGAACAAATTGGAGAAGATATAAAGGCAGAGGCTAGGAAAAAAGGTGTAATTATAATACGGCCTAGGGAAATTGGTAATAACAGACTTTCCTTTTATCTCTTAGAGGCAGATAAGGCTAGGATAATTGATGATATAATAAAGAGGTATTTTAATTCCCAGGTGGAAGTGGTGCAGATTCAAGATATCAATGGTATTAGAAAAAAATATTTGTTAAAATTAAAACCTGAATATGAAAAAAAATTAAAAGAAATGACCATTGATCAGGTATTAAAGGTGATTAGGAACAGGATAGATCAATTTGGGGTGGTAGAACCAGATATTAGAAAACTAGAAAATTACAGGATACAAGTCCAACTTCCTGGTATTGAAGATGCACAACGTGCCATTAATATAATCAAAAAGACTGCGCACCTTGAGTTCAAACTAGTTGATGATAATGTAACTATGCAGGACATAAATTCTGGCAAGATCCCAGTTGATGACGAGGTATTATATCTTTATAGAAAAAGACCTGATGGATCATTTATAAAAGAACCAATAGTTGTAAAGAGAGAGGCAGTCCTAACAGGCAGGTATATAACCGATGCCAGCGTAGCCTTTGATCAATTCAACCAGCCCTATGTTACATTGAGTTTTAATAGGCAAGGTGCAAGGATTTTTGAGAGAATAACTGGAGAAAATGTCAATAAACGACTAGCTATAATCCTTGACAATAAAGTGTATTCTGCTCCTGTAATAAGGGAGAAGATTAGTGGTGGTCGAGCGTCTATTACTGGAAGATTTAGCTTAAATGAGGCACATGATTTGGCAATTGTTCTAAGGGCAGGTTCCTTACCTGCACCAGTCAAAATATTACATGAATCCTCAGTAGGTCCATCACTTGGAGAGCAGTCCATTAGGCAAGGTTTGACTTCTATGTTAGTAGGTGCTGCCTTGGTATTTATATTTACTATTATTTATTATGGTATTGGTGGTCTAATTGTAGATACCTTACTAATATTTAACTTAATATTAGTAATAGCAGTGTTAGCAGGATTTGGAGCTACTTTAACCATGCCAGGGATTGCTGGTTTGATCCTGCTTATTGGAACTGCAGTGGATGCAAGTGTGCTTATATTTGAAAGGATTCGTGAGGAAATAAGGAGAGGGTTAGGACCTCAAAAAGCAGTGGAAGAGGGGTTTGCCAGGTCTACCTTGACTATCGTGGACGCAAATCTCACTACTATTTTGGCAGCTATTATTTTGTATCAGTTTGGTACTGGCCCAGTTAGGGGATTTGCAGTGACATTGTCTATAGGTACATTTGCGTCTATGTTTACGGCAATTTATGTCTCAAAGATATTCTTTGCCCTTTGGTTAAAGAGGGTGAAACAGGGAGCAAAGTTTAATCTCTAATAAATTAAGTATAAGGGGATATTGAGGTTATGGGCATTGAGCTAATTAAGCCGGATACAAAAATAGATTTTATGGGTAAAAGAAAAATTGCGGCATCTATTTCTATTAGTCTTATTTTAATTGGTATTGTGAGTATTATTGTCAAGGGTGGGGTAAAATATGGTATTGATTTTGCCGGGGGTATAAATATCCAGGTTAAGTTTAAACATGATATTAAAGTGGCAAAGATAAAGAATGCATTAAAAGAGACAGGTCTAAAAGGGCTAAGGATCCAAAGATTTGGGCAAAGTTCTTTGCATCAATATCTGCTCAGGGCTCCAGTTCTAGGTGAACAACCAGAGATATTAAAGAGCCAGGTGTCTGATGCACTAAAAAAACTAGGTGTACCATTTGAGATTCAGAGACTAGAGATGGTGGGCCCAAAGGTTGGTTCTGAATTAAAGAATAAAGCATTAGAGGCCCTTTTTTATGCAGTACTTTTGATATCTATTTATATTTCAGGTAGATTTGAACAAAAGTGGGGTACTGCTGCTATAATGGCCATTGCTCTATCCCTTGGTGTATACGTATTAAAACTTATTCACATGCCCATTTCCATATTGATATTAGCTGCAATCCTTATCACATTAGGACTTTCTTGGTATTTGAGACTAAATTATGCATTGGGTGCAGTGGTTGCATTGATACATGATGTGACCATAACAGTTGGGATGTTTTCATTGTTAAATAGGGAATTTGATCTCACAGTAGTAGCAGGTCTTTTAACAATCATAGGCTATTCTTTGAATGATACTATAGTTATCTTTGATAGGATAAGGGAAAATCTGAGATCTCCTAAAAAGAAGATGTCTTTTTTTGAGATCATAAATTTATCTATTAATCAAACATTGAGTAGGACATTATTAACATCGGGTACTACTCTCCTTGTGGTGGCTGCTATGTTAGCTTTAGGCGGGGGGGTGATATTTAATTTTGCACTATCTCTGTTTATTGGTATTATAGTTGGTACCTATTCTTCTATTTATATTGCGAGTTCTATTTTGCTTGGAATTGGACCTACGCCTGATAAAGAACCTAAACCATCAGCTCAACACGCCTAAAATAAAAGGGGGAGTGCCCCCTTTTATTCCCCTATATCTTTGTTAGTTATTAATATAGAAAGCAAGAGAATATTTATGTCAATTTCAAGACCTGAAATTTTGTCTCCAGCTGGAGACAAAGAATCTTTTTTTGCAGCAATGGATGCAGGTGCAGATGCAATTTATCTTGGCTTAAAGGAGTTTTCTGCAAGGGCAAAGGCGACTAATTTTCATATGGAAGAAGTCGCTATATTAAAGGACTTTGCTTGTTCCAAGGGCGTAAAGGTCTATGTGGCCATGAATGTGATGGTAAGGGAGTTGGAGATAAATAAGATATGTGGATATCTTAAAGAATTGCTTACCCATGTAAGACCCCATGCCTTGATTATACAAGATCTGGGTCTGGTGAGGCTTATTAGAAATATGGAATTCAATACAGAGATTCACCTGTCTACTTTGGGAAATTTTTCCATAGGTTCTGGTTTTAACGTAATAAAGAGCTTGGGAATAAAAAGGGTAGTCCTTCCTAGGGAACTCACCATTGATGAAATAAAATATTTAGCCCAACAGAGCAAAGATATTGGGCTTGAGATATTTGTACATGGGGCGCTTTGTTATGGGGTGTCAGGTAGGTGTTATTGGTCAAGTATGCTTGGGGGTAAGAGTGGACTCAGGGGAATGTGTGTACAGCCATGTAGGAGGTCCTATACATTTAACCAAGAGAGAGGTAATTTTTTTTCATGTAGAGATCTTGGACTGGATGTACTCACAAAAATAGTCCTAATGGTCCCACAGGTGGTTAGTTGGAAGATCGAGGGACGAAAAAAATCTCCCCATTATGTGTATTATGTGACCAAGGCATATCGTGTCCTAAGGGACAGTCCAAGTGACAATGATGCAAAAAAAATGGCACAAGATCTTATAAATATGAGTCTTGGAAGACCTACTACTCATTATTTCTTCCTCTCTCATAGGAGATACTGCCCAATTCAGGAAGAGGAGGAGTCGGCTTCTGGTCTTTTTATCTCAAAGTTAGGATATGGGGGTGGTAAAAAATATATAAGGCCCAGAATAGATCTGTATCCTGGAGATAGGATTAGGATTTCCTATGAGGGCCATAAGGGCCACAATATAATAAAGATAAACAGGTTTGTTAAAAAGGGTGGGAAATATCTTCTAGAGAATAATCATGGAGTAGCTGGTGATCCTGTTTTTTTGATCGATAGAAAAGAACCTCAATTAGTGGATAGAATAAAAGCTTTAAAGACTAAGTGGCTGGAATTCAAGAAAAACAAAAAGAGGTCTACATATCAAGATAATATTAAAGGATTTGTTTTACACACAGACATAAGGAATAAGGGTAGTATTAGATCCACTAAAAAACAACTATCAATATATATAAATCCTTATTTAGTAAAAGCACAAAAAAGGAAAAAGGGACAAATCTTTGGTGTCTGGATGTATGACCCTGATATTGATATCTCCAATTTGTCAAAAGATAGTTGGATTTTTATTGACCCTGTGATTTGGCCAGAGGACGAGACAAGATGGAAGAAGGCTATTCGCAAGGCCATAAAAAAAGGCTATCGTTCTTTTATTTTAAATTCAATCTTACATCTTGGCCTACTTGACCTAGTTGATTTAAAAGAGCTCAATTTATGGCTTGGTCCATTTGCAAATATTGCAAACACTCAGTCTATTTATATGGCAAAGTCTATGGGTTTTATGGGAGTTATACTATCTCCAGAATTGGGGAAAAAAGATTACATGGAATTAGCTAGGACTTCTCCGCTGCCCTTAGGAATATTTATAAGGGGGATTTGGCCTTATACCATATCTCGGACTATACATCCTAAGTTAGATACACACACAAAGTTGTTGAGTCCAAAAAAAGAAGGTCTTTGGATAAAAAAGTTAGGTTTTAATTATTATCTATTCCCTGATTGGTTGGTTGATTTAAGGGGGGAGACAGGTGTTTTAAAAAAAGCGGGATTTGACTTATTTTTAGAACTTATAATATCAGTACCTCACAATATAAAGATACAAAAAAGGAAATATCTATTTAATTGGAATAATATTTGATTTTCAATAGTAACTTTGTATTTTTTGAATCAATAGAAGGGTATTGGTGAGAAAATACCCTTCTTAGGGTTGTTTTTAATTCCATAGGTTATCAATAAGCTCATCCCATGAACTGTCCTTTGAGAAGCGTAACTCTGTGTAATGTTCCCAATAGTTAATCCAGTTATAGTTGGAGTAATTGTTGGGATTAGGAAACCAGATACTGATACCATAAGATTTTCCTACAGGACCACCTGTATTGCCGTTAGCTATAATAGTAGTCTTTATAGTATCTATAACCTTCTGGGCATCTATTTGATAATTTGGCAGGTCCTCTTTTATTAAGCTCATTAAATCATATAGATCTACATAGGAGTCATCTTGCGCACTAATCCCAGGATAAGACCCATCGTCAAATCTTTGGACATTGTTATAAATAGTGGTTTGAAGGATATTTTTTAATGATGAATTATCCTGATTAAGATCGTTTATTAGATCATTTGATAGGTTGTTAACAGCTACTTCTAAGTCAGAGACTTTAGTTAAGTCTATTGCAGACAGAGTAGCTTCATCATATGGTCCATAAGAGGCAATATAATCTGCCACAATATTTTTACACAAATCATTCTCTGAAACTCTGTCAATATT
>JALWFY010000090.1 GCA_027013815.1 Desulfohalobiaceae bacterium
CAACATCACTAGTTTTTTCCAATAAAGAGCTCGTAGATATCTGAGAAAAAAGCTCATTTATTTTGATTTCAAAGTGCTCCTCACACCCTGCCAACTCGGATAATTTTTTTGAAAACTCTGTCTCAATAAAGTGCCTTTGCCCATATTTAAAACAAAGACTATATACCCTCTTAAACTTATTTTTCGCCCAAGCAAGACAAGTAGCTGAATCCTGCCCTCCTGATAAACATACTATTGCCCATTCTTTGTTTGTAAATCTCACTTTCCTGGTCTCCTAAAAGATTAGCACTAGAAAAGTTTTACCAACTGTTAATTCAATCCCTAAAATAGGGCTTGAATATATAGTCGATGTGAAAAGAGATATGACTAGATTGGTTTTAGGTCAAGAAATTTTTATCCTGCTACACTTACCCTGTTTCTACCCTGTTCTTTGGACTTATATAAGGCATTGTCCACTTCTTTAAGCACTTGCACTACATCTATATCTGATGTTGGGTCATACTCAGCCACTCCCATACTCACAGTTACTGGAATAATCTGTCCCTCACCTATTTCAAATCTACTTTCCTCTATCTTATTTCTAAGCCTTTCTGCTAATACATAGGCCTTGTCCTTAGTAGTGTGAGGTAGTAAAATCAAAAACTCTTCTCCACCATACCTAATTATATGGTCTATCTCTCTAATACTGGATTTCAAGATCTTTGTCAGTTGTTTTAAGACCATATCCCCTGCATAATGACCAAATCTGTCATTAATGCGCTTAAAATGATCCACATCTACCATTATTAAACTGAATCTTGACCCAAGCCTCTGGTGCCTTTTTATTTCCTGTTGAATAATCTTGTCAAAATAATGACGATTACCTACCTTAGTCAGAAAATCTATATAAGCAAATGCAAATATCCTTTTTACCTCTATTGCACGCTCCAAAACAAAAGCAAGGTAATCCACACACATCTCTATGGTAGATAGTATATCTTCTGCAAGGCTAAACTTATCTTCTACACTAATAAAGAACCTATAGTCATCATGTGAAGTATTGATTTCTATTATATTGTTAGGGGAAAAATCTCTGGATCCTGTTATATTGATATGTTGTATCTTTAAGTTATCTTGTAAAAAACCATATCTATTCTTTATAAAATTTAACCAGCGGTCCTTATTTCTACCTAGGATATAAACATTGTACTGCTCCTCATCTCTTGCTATAACAGTTAACTCTTCAACTTTACACAATTCATTTATGCTTTTCAATGAATTTATTAGGATATCATCTATTTTTGAATATGAGGTGATTTTTTTAAAAAAACTTTTTAAAAATTCTAATTGGTCACTCTTTCTAAAATAGAGTTCTCTATATAATTCTATTTGATCCTTTAGGTTCAATATGAACTTATTAAGCCCCTTTGCACTGTCCATAATATTTTTTATCTCAGAATCGTCCTCTAATATATTATTTGAAATCCCAACTACACATTCACTTAGACAGTCCATATCCTTAATAAAGGAACTTTCTATTCGCTTAATGTGCAACAATCTTTCAGAAACACCTTTTTTTGATAACCTTTTCCAAGTCCTCCAAGGAATAATAATCAAATAACTTTCACTGGGATTCCCCTCATAAAAGGACTCCATCTCCTTGGATTCCACAAACACAACATCATTGGTATCAATTATTTCTAAAAGATTGTGCTTTTGTTCTTCAGAAAAATCTACACCAATTATTTTTTGAATATCAAAGATATTAGACATATCCTTCCCCTATAAAATAACACCAATTGCTTAATACCTATCAGGAAAAACTTTCCTTACAGGAAGAATATGCAATTAATAGACCAATCTTAGTGATGATAAGGAGCATTATTGAGTATTTGCTTGGCACGATAGATTTGTTCCAATAAAATTATCCTGGCCATTTCATGGGGAAAGGTCATTGGACTAAGGCTCATTAAAAAATCAGACCTTTTTTTCAACGTATCATGGATTCCATATGGACCTCCAACTGCAAAGCATGGTACCTTACCTGGGGATTCAATCCATTTAGTCAATTTTTTGGCAAATTGACCAGAAGAAAACATCTTACCCATTTCATCAAGACAAATGAGTATATCATTAGACTGAACCTTTTTTAGGATCCTATCTGACTCAATTCTCACCCTATCTTCTATACACAAACTGCTATCTCCATCTTTTATTATGATTTTCTGAATGACAAACCAAGGAGATAACCTCTTTTCATAAAACCCTTCCACCTCTTTCCAAAATCTCTTTTTTATTTTCCCAACAAAAATAAATTTTATCTTCTTAGGCATAAAATCTCCAAAAAAATTAGTTCAATCTTTATTAAAAATTAACTCTTGAGTAGGTTCCAAAGGTTAATAAAAATGAATAGTTCTCTTGACGAATCCATCTATTGTCTGCAAATTAAAGAGAGATATGAATTTATATCCCTTTATAAAAAACAACATATGATAATGAGATATTTAATAGTCTCCCTAGTGTCAATTCTATTTTTTATCCCCAAGGTGTGCCTTAGCCAGGGGATATCCTTGCGAAACGTAATACTTAATTCTAAAAATAATACACTTATCATTAATATCTCCTTAAAATTTGTGAATTCAAATCAAATTGAAAAACTTGTATCAAAATCTGGACTTCACATCATTTTCTCTACCGAGGTAAAAATAAATGAAAAACGCAACTGGATCTGGGACAAGAATTTATATTCAAAGGAGTTAAAATTTTTAATAAAGTTCAATCCCATTACAAATAAATTTGTTTTAATAAACCTAAGTAACTCAAAACAGATAAAGGTCATGTGCCTTAAGTCTATATTAAAAAGATTAGAGAATATATCCTTAAAAATCCCTTGGTGGACCAATTATAAGAATACTCATGATTATAGCTTAATCCTAAAATTTTCAATGAAAAAACAGGTCCCTTACTGGCTAAAAAAAATCCTATTTTTTTGGAATTGGGATATGGTTCCCACTGTAACATATGACATTGATTTTAAATATTAATTTACTCTTATTTTTATTAAGAAAGTTATGAATAAAAACAATAAATTCCCTTTGCCAAAGAGGACAAAGATAGAGTTTTTGATCATAATAATCTCTATTATACTTATTGTTCTATTTAGTTGGATAGAGCTAAAATTCTTTGGTGTAAATTCATATCTATTCTTAATAGTATTTAACCTAAATATTATATTGTTATTGGTCATCTTATTTGTAGTTGTTAGAAATAGTATAAAATTGTTTTTAGACAGGAAAAGAAAGGTCAAGGGAGCCAAACTCAGGACAAGACTTGTCATCTCTTTTATGCTTGTATCTTTGATACCAACAATTTTAATGTTCTTAATAGCAATTAAATTTGTACAAACATCTATTAATTATTGGTTCAAAAATCAAAATCAAATAGATTATACATTAAATACAGCCCTGGAACTAGGAAAAGCAAATTATAAATATATACAAGACGACTTAAGAGAAAAACTCCAAAAAATTTCACGACTATCTTTTGAAAAATATTCCCAAAAACAACTAGCTTCTTTTCTAGAAAAACAAGAAAACACATATAACATTGATCTCCTGCTACTAGCATCAAAAAACAAAGAAATTGGAGATATAGACAATAAATGGAAACCCATCTGGAATGATATAAGGACTAAGATTAACTGGAATGAAATAAAAGGAAAAGGAGGTTTTACTGTAAATATCTATTCCTATGGAGACAAGGATTATGTAATAGGAATACTTTCTATTAAAAATAGCACCTATAATTTTATAATTGGCGGCATTGAACTAAAATACCCTATTACAAAAAAAATGGAAAGGGTAGTTCAAGGTGCAGATGAATATAATCAGTTGAAATCTCTAAAAAATCCTATTAAAATGTCCCTATATATCTTACTCGCAGTAATAACCCTATTAATCATGTTTGGTTCAATGTGGTTTGGCCTTAAACTGGCAAAGGAGATATCTTCCCCAATTCGTGCACTTTCAACAGGTACAGCAAAGATAGCTGATGGAGACCTTAAGGTAAGAGTGGAAGAAGAAGCAGAGGATGAGTTAGGAGCCCTTGTAAAGTCATTTAATGATATGGCAGAAAAATTAGAACAGAGTCAAAATAGGCTAAATCAGGCAAATCAAATATTATCTGCACAAAATAGAGAACTTGAGCACAGGAGACAATATATGGAGGCAGTACTAAATACTATAACATCTGGAGTAATTAGCCTAGATAAAGACTTAAAGATAAATACAATAAACAATTCTGCCATAAAAATATTAAATCTCTCTATGGAAAAAATCTTGGGAAAGAGTCCCAAAGAATTTATGCCATCTCAATATTTGCAGGAATTTGAAAGATTACTTGGTATCTTACAAAAATCTCCAGACAAGATAATCCAAAGACAGATAGATTTTTCCATAAATAAAAAAGAAAAAAAGCTCTTATTAAATATATTGAGTTTAAAGGGCCAAAAAGAAGAACATATAGGGACCATCATTGTATTTGAAGACATAACAGAGTTAGACAAAATGCAAAGACTTGCTGCATGGCAAGAGGTTGCCAGGCGAATTGCCCATGAGATAAAAAATCCCCTAACTCCAATAAAATTATCTGCCCAAAGGTTAGAGAGGAAATTCTCTTCTTCAATTAAAGATCAAACCTTTAATGAATGTACCCAGGTCATAGTAAGGCAGGTAGACCATTTACAAAGACTTGTAAAAGAATTCTCGGATTTTGCAAAACTCCCAGAAATAGTACCATCTGAAAATGACCTAGGTCCTTTGATACAAGAGCTTTTAATCTTATATAAAAATAGCTATCCTCATATCAAGTGGGATTATGAATTAGACCAGGATATACCAAAGATAAAATTTGATAGGTCTGCATTAAAACGAGTATTTATTAATATATTTAACAACGCAGTAGAGGCATTGGAAGAAAAGATAGACGGCACAATACAAATAGAGTGCAAACATGATGAACCATCTGGCTCAGTTATTATAACAATCCAAGACAATGGACCAGGATTAAATTCTGAGGAACTATCACGTATATTTGAACCATATTTTTCTAGAAAAAAAGGAAGTACTGGTCTAGGACTGACAATAGCAAGATCCATAATTAAAGACCACCATGGTGATATATCAGTGTCTTCTAACTATGGTGCTGGAACTACCTTTACAATAGTATTACCAGGTTAAGGGATTAGACAGATGAAAGAAACCATTATGATAATAGACGATGAAAAAGACATACGTCTAACCTTACAGGGCATTTTAGAAGACGAGGGCTATGAATGCCTTACATTTGAGACTGGAGAGGAAGGTTTAGAATTTGTCAAAAATGGAGAAGAACCTGACGCCATTTTCCTGGATATCTGGCTCACAGGTATGGATGGAGTAGAGACTTTAAAGGACTTTAAAAGGAATATTCCACATGTACCAGTAATAATGATCTCAGGCCATGGGAATATAGAGACCGCTGTACAGACAATAAAATTAGGTGCCTTTGACTTTATTGAAAAACCACTTTCCCTGGAAAAGGTAGTAGTAGCTGCTAAAAAGGCATTGGAATTCAAAAGACTTACTTTGGAAAATCAGTCCCTAAGGTATAGGGCAAAAAAAGATATAGTAGACGAACTCAGTGGAAGTAGTGAGGAAATCTTGAGGGTAAAAGAACAAATAGAAAAGGTAGCACCTACAGATGCCTGGGTATTGATAACCGGGGCCAATGGCACAGGAAAAGAAATAGTTGCCAGGGCCATCCACAAAAAGAGCAAAAGGGCCAACAGGCCATTGGTTGCCATCAACTGTGCTGCTATCCCAGAAGAACTAATTGAGAGCGAACTATTTGGACATGAAAAAGGCTCATTTACAGGTGCTCACAAGATACATATAGGAAAGTTTGAAAAGGCCCATATGGGAACACTATTCTTAGATGAAATTGGGGATATGAGTTTAAAGACCCAGGCAAAGATACTTAGAATACTCCAAGAACAAAGATTTGAACGGGTTGGGGGAAATAAGACAATTGAAGTAGATGTAAGGGTAATAGTGGCAACAAACAAAGACCTAAAAAAAGAAATCAAGGAAGGACGTTTTAGAGAAGACCTCTACTACAGACTAAATGTATTTCCCATCCATGTCCCTAATCTAAACCAGAGGAAACAGGATATCCCAGCTTTAATCGAGGAATTTATAAGCTCATTTTGCAAAGAAAATGGGTATAGACCAATAAGGTTCTCAAAACAGGCCCTGGTTAAACTAATTAACTACCCATGGCCTGGAAATGTAAGGGAACTAAAAAATTTTACAGAAAGGATGTTAATCCTTTATGCAGGGAAAACAGTAGATGTAGGGGACTTACCGCCTGAATATAGAAAATTTGATTTAAAAAAAAGGGAAAATCAAAAGATATTTGATATGGACTTTAAGAGCGCTAGAGCGGAATTTGAACGTATATATCTCATGGAAAAACTAAAAGAGGTCAATGGAAACATCTCCAAGTTATCAGAAGTAATTGGACTTGAGAGGAGTTATCTCCACAAAAAATTAAAGGTGCTTGGACTAGCTGGAACGAATTCTTAAAAAAATCAATCGGGATCCTCTTTTTCTCCCTTATTATCACCATTGTCCTGAACAGAAGTAGTCCTAGTATATCTGTCTAGATCATACCTTGCATATTTTAAATAACCCATAACATTATTCAGTCTAGGATCAGATTTACTCTCCACTAATATCATGTTGCCCTCAACTAGGGGTTTGAGGAATTCAAACAATTCCTTGGCACCTCCACCTGTCAATACTATGAGATCTATATCCCAATCATTTTCCCATATTCTATTTATATCATTTGCTATTTGAGAGGCAAAATGTGAATAGACCTTATTCTTTAGATTAACAATATTATATTCCTTGCCCTTAATCTTTATAGAACCAGAGGAAATAGCATGATAAAGTCTGTATAATTCTACACTAACTCCAGTCTTTTGTCTTAATTTATTTGCAATAAGGCTAAAACATTTGGACATGCCATTATCAGTAGTTGAGCTTCCCCTCTCTATATATCTCAAATGGTCCAAAAGCACAAAATCTGTAGTTCTAAATCCTATATCCACAACCCCCACTTTTTGGGATACTATTTTTTTATTATTCACTATGCCCTGATCATCTAATAATAGGTTAAAGACAGATCCCATGGGCTGGGGTATTACCTTTATCTTTGTAACATTGATCCTTTTTTCCTTGGCCTTACCTTCCATTGATAGATATTCTATCTTGTGATAACCTTTTAATATCTCTTGGATTTTCTTTGCGTCTCTTCTATAATAACCCACAGGCAACCCTGTAACGACACTCACAGAATCCCTCTCTCCTACCAATAGACCCAATGCAGACAATGCCAAAATCTTAACAAACTCACTAACTAATTTTTCCTGATCCAAGGTATATTGTTTTACTAAAGACTGTTTTTCTGCTAACTCACCTAAAAAATACATATTATCATCAAACCTTACTTGTAGATTGTCTTCAAAGTTGTTCTCCTCAATACCAAAATTAAATTGTATATCAGCATATTCTCCAATTATGGATTTAAATAGAATATATTCTTCTCCATTGGTTGCCTTGGTAAATCCAAAGCCCACATCTATCCCTATTGGTTTCATAATCAGAGGCTCCTTATAATATTAAAATTAACAACCACTCTTTTGGCTGACTATATCCTATAAAAAAATAAAATCAACTCATGATATTCCAGCAAGAATATAATTATACTTGGCTTTTTATATGGAATTTGCTAAGTTTTTATCTAATAAAAAATAAAAAAAGGGAGTTTATATGGATACAATATATATAGGTTCAACCTCAGGATATGCAGGTAAGACCCTAATAACCATTTCGCTTGGATTATATTTCCAACAAATGGGACTCAAGGTAGGTTATATGAAGCCAGTGGGCGTGCTTCCCTGTACCAAGGATGGAAAAATTGGAGATGAAGATGCTTTATTTGTCCAAAAAACATTGGGATTAGATGAAGACCCAGAGATAATTACACCAGTTGTTGTAACAAGAGACCTTCAACTATCAGTATTGCAAAATGGATGTCCTGATTTAATGGGTAAAATTTTAAAATCCTATGAAATATTAAAGAAAGATAAAGACATTATGTTAATTTGTGGATCAGGGAGTTTCCTTCATGCTGGCAAGTACTGTAATGTTGCTGGCATAGATGTTAGCACTTTATTAGAGTCTAGGGTAATATTAATAGATAGATTTTTTAAAGAATTCTATTATGATTATTTAGTAAGTGCCAAAGAACTTCTAAAAGAAAGATTTATAGGATGTATATTGAACAGTGTACCAGATCAAATCATGGAGACAGTAGAAAACCTTCTCACTCCTTTATTAAAGAGAAAAGGGATTGAAGTAATTGGAGTATTGCCAAAAGATCCTCTATTATATGCCATTCCAATTAAAGAAATTGCTTTAAGATTAAAAGGAAACATAGTTGCAGGTCAAACAAATATAGGTAGTTTAGTTAAAGACTTTATTATTGGGACTATGCAAGTAGAAAATTTTATGTTCCATTATCAAAAAAAAGGAAATCCTGCCGTTATAGTAGGAGGTGATAGATCAGACTTACAATTAGTTGCATTAGAAGGAAGATGTAAATGTCTAATTCTTACAGGAAATATATATCCAAATGATATTATATTAAACCGGGCCAGAGAATTAAATATACCTATTATAATAGTAAAAGAGGATACATACACTGTGGCTAAAAAAATGGACAAAATATTAGAAAGGATAAAATTGCGCGATAGTTCAAAAGTAAGTCATGGTTACAATCTTGTAAAACAACACCTACATTGGGATTATATAAAAAAAGCACTGAAATAATCTAAAAAAAGGTGGGCGCCCCCTCCCTATTAAATCTAAGGTCTTTTATATTCCCGTGGGATCTTTTTACAACTCTCGACCAATTCATCTATATTTGCTGTGGCCAAGGCTATACATGTATCAGCTGCCCCATAATATATCTTTATCTCACCATTATCTTCTAAGATCGTACCGCATGGGAAAACAACATTAGGCACATCCCCTATCCTTTCGTAAGGTTCCTTTGGACCAAAAATATAATAAGGGGTGTACCCTTCTATAACATCAGGTTCTTCTAAATTGAGCAACATAGCACCTACCCTATAGATCAGACCAGCTCCTGCCATCTTTACACCATGGAAAAATACAAGCCATCCCTTTTCTGTCTTAATTGGTGGAGTAGAGGCCCCCATTTTAAAAGAACTCCATGCACCTGGAGAAAAAAACATAAGGACTCTGCTCTCTCCCCAATGGATTAGATCAGGTGAGTATGTAATCCACATAAAGTTCATTTTTCCGCCACGACCAGCGGGCCTTGATATCATTACGTATTTCCCATTTATCTTTTCTGGAAACAATACACCATCTTTGTTATCCACATCTGTAGCTAAACTAATCCTGGTAAACTTCTCAAAATCCTCAGTAACACCAATCCCTATCCTCACCCCATATGGACCATATGCTGTGTATGTTATATAATATCTTCCATCTATGCTAGTTATTCTTGGGTCTTCTACCCCAAACCTTTCATAAGGTTCAAAATAAGGATCTTTTGACGGTAAGATCCAAGGTTTTTTATCTACTTTAAAATCAAGGCCATCGTGAGACCTAGCCAGGGTAAGGTGACTCTTTCCCTCAAAGTCCTCTATCCTAAGGAGCAAGAGATATTCACCATTATATTTACATGCAGCGGCATTAAAAACCGTGTTACAATAATAAGGTACATCCTCCCTAGTTATAATTGGATTAAGGGGATGCCTCTTTATTATCTCTGTACGGTATTTCTTTTTCATGTACCCTCCACACTACAAATTTTTATCTATAGAATTTGGACTAGATAAAAGACAAAGATCCTCTACTTAAAAAACTCAAAATTTATAACTTTAAAGTCTAGCAATATTACTAATCCATCCATATTGTAGATACTTTTAGTACTGATGGTTCTATAAGTTGTTTGTATATTTCAATGTGTCTATTAGCTACTATTGACCAGGATATCTTTTCCTTTACATACAAAAATCCATTGTTAGATAGATGATTATATAGTTGCTCATCTTGTAGTAAAGAGACTATATTTTCAATATATTCTTCATCTGTATCACTCATTAATCCTGCCTTATATTCACTAAAAATAGCCTCCATAGTAGGATTTTTTGATGTAACTACTGGCCTCCCAAAGGCCATACAGTGGGCAAATATCCCACTCTGGGATATCTTTTTATACGGCAACACTACCACGTCCGCTGCAGAGAGTATTATATCAAACGATTTTTGAGAAATCTGCCCCCTTATTACTTTGATATTTTCCTTGGCAGGGGATGAATTTATCCTTTGAAACAATAAATTTCTATAATCGAGATAGGTAATTGTCCTCAATTTTCCAGCAACAAGCAATACAACCTTTCCATTATATCTTTTTACTATCTCAGGCCATAGATCTATTATTTTCTCAAAATTTTTATATGGACTAAAGTAGCCTATCATGAGAACTATCTTGGTATCTTCATCAATCCCCAAGATCTTTTTTGCATTTGAAATCGGTGAAATTTCCCTGGCCCCATGGGGAATTACTGATATCTTATTTCCATCCCCATAACCATCCTTTAGCTCTTTGATCAGAGCCTGTTTTTGAAAAAATTCATGAACTATTAATCTATCAGAATAAGACAAAAAAGAAGAAAATAAAATCTTATGCTCCTCTATATTTTTTTCATAAACAGTATGCAATGTAGTAACACAAGGGATCTTACTCATCTTAAGTTGCAGATATAAAGGCACTATGGAAACACCATAATGTTTTCCAAACAGATTAAATTCATGCTGAATATGGACTAAATCCGGGGACAAACGAATAACCATATCAAATATTTTATAAGATAAATCCTTATCCTCATAATCAAAGCAGTTAAACACATTCCTTCCACGTCCCCCATAATGTGAAATAACATATACATCTACTTCCTTTTGTCTCAGCGCATCAGTCAAAAATTTAGTATAAGTAGCAATACCACATTCTATTGGTGGATACGTAGAGATAAAGGCTATGCGCATCTTCCCACTCCTTAAATCTGTAATTTCGTATCCCAGTATACTAATAAAATAATATACGCAGCAAGATTGTCAAATTATTAATAAAACATGTATTTTCTATTGTTCCAAATAATTACTAGATATAGGAAGGTCTATTATAAAGGTGGCTCCTTTTCCAGGAGAAGACTTTACATCTATCCTACCACCATGTTGTTCTTTTATAATAAAGTATGATATATATAAACCAAGTCCTACGCCTTCTCCCACTTCTTTGGTAGTAAAAAAAGGATCAAATATTTGCTTTGTTATTTCCTTGGGTATTCCACATCCATTGTCTATTATCTCTACCCGTACCATGTAATTATTATTAAATATTCTAATTACAAGACAAGGATCTTTTTGACCTGCCATTGCATGGGCCCCATTTTTAATTATATTTAAAAATACCTGTTGAATATTTATAGGATCTGCATTTATAAGTGGGATCTCACTATATTCTTTAATAATTCGGATCTTTCTAACATCATATTTCTTTTTTAAACTATAATCAGTATATGCCAACATAAGGGCGCTATCCATTACCTCTCTTAGATCAGTAGGTCTCATCTCCCCATGATACTTTCCAGAAAACGCAAGTAATCCTCTAATTATATCAGCTGCCCTTTGAGTAGCATCCTTTATATTATTCAACATCTTCAAGATTTTCCTATCCTCTACATATTTTAAAACACTGCTGAAATCTATACGCAAATCTTTTGCCCTTTGTTTATTTAAATCAGAATCTTTGGAAAGTCTTGTAATACAAACATCACATGCCTGCATAACTATAGCAAGTGGATTATTGATTTCATGTGCAATACCAGCAGCCATATTTCCAATTGATATCATTTTGTCAGAATGTATTATCATCTCTTGAAACTTTATCTGTTTTGTTATATCATCTATTTTAATAACTGCTCCATCAATACCATTCGACGATATAGGAAATATAGTTATAGTTTCATATTTTTCTCCACCATCATCCATATAACTCTTTTTTAAAATAGATTCACTCTTTTTTTCATTAAATGCAAATTTTAATTTTTGGGTAATCTCATCTTCAAACTTAAATAGATCAAAAACATATAATTTATTAGTCTTTTCACCCAGTTGTTTTAAATTAAATTTTTTCTCTACTATCTTATTCCAGTAAACAATATTAAAGTTTCTATCTACAGTTACCAATGAAGAAGGCATTGAATCAATTATACTGTTCAGTAATTTTTTCAAAGATTCAATCTCATATAAGGCCAATTTCTTTTCTGTAATATCATTTGCCATCACCATTCCAGCCCATTTACCATTATATTCAATAGACTTTACTGAAATATCTATCCATTTTTTATTTCCATTTTTTGTTATTATTTCAACCTCATAGTTGCTAGAATATGTTCTTTCTCCTTGTTCTCGGAGACGACCCTCATTTTTTACAATATACCTATATTTGGGATCCACTAATTCCCAATATTTCATAGCAAGAAGTTCTTCTCTACTATATCCAGAAATTTTTTCAATTGCCTTATTACAATATACCCATTTTTCTCCTTGATAGATAAGGATTCCCAATGGAGCATTTTCTGCCAAAGACCTGAACTTTTCCTCACTTTGTTTTATATCTAGTTCTCTTTCCCTTATAGTAGAGGCTAGTTGTTCCATTCCTTTAATTGCCCTGGAAAATTCTTCATACTCCACTGAGGGAAACTTATAATCGTAATCTCCATCTCCTATCTTTTCCATTCCAAAAAGCAGTACATCCATAGGTTCATTAATTATCTTTTTCAGGATAATAGTAGTACCCCAATAAATTATCAGTAATACAAA
>JALWFY010000091.1 GCA_027013815.1 Desulfohalobiaceae bacterium
GGATGAAAAAATTCATCAATTTTTAAAATTTATGTTTGAAATCCATCCACCTCTTCAGGATAATAAACTTATTAGGGCATTTAAAAAAAATCACCCAGATGTACCAATTACAAATGCAAAGCAATACATGGGAGTGATGTTTTATGAGAAACAAAATTATAAGGAGCCAACATGATCAAGAACGAAGTATTTGCTGCCTTAGAAATTTTGCTTGAAGAAATAGAGATGGTTATTAGTAAGATTAAAAATGCAGGAGCAACTGCCTTTCAGAAAGGAGAATACAATAAAGTGGAAGAAATAAAAGAAAAAGCTACCACTCTTGAAAAATTTAGAGAAAAAGTAAAACAGCTTCAAAACGAATGGCAGACAAACTTTTCCTCTTTATCAATTAGATCTGGTAAAAAAAGAAAAACAAAAAATAAACTAAAAAGAGGGCTTAGGACTCCAGAAGGTGCGTTCAGGATTCCTATTTTAGAATCTATTATGGAATTAGATGGTTCAGCACCCATGTCCAATGTGCTTGAGCTTGTGGAAAAGAAAATAAAAGAAGAATTAAATGAATATGATTACCAGTTGTTGCCTTCTACTAATACGGTTCGTTGGAAAAATACTGCTTAAGTGGTGCAGAAACACTATGGTTCAGGAAGGACTTTTAAAATCTGACTCTCCCAGGGGCAGGTGGGAGATTAGTGAAAGAGGAAGGGAATATTTGAAGGAAGTTAAGAATAAAACAAGTCATTAAAATGTGTTTAATACCAATTCTCTTTGAGTTATATTTTTTTATGCAACTTATTAGATTTTAGTTATATAGGAAAGCGAAAGATGTGAGAATATAATTTATGGCAATTAATTGTAAAAAGTATTACCCCTTTCTTTTTACAGTGAAGGCACTTCACGAATTTTTTTCTATATGGCTCCGAGCTTTAGAGCTGTATTATAAAAGCCCTTCTCAGAAAGAAGTAACAAATGTTATTTTAATTGATGAAATAGATAATGGACTGCATTATTCTATTAAACCTATGATCTGGGATTTAATTTTCAAAATTGCCGTGGATTTTAATATCCAATTTTTTATTACTACCCATGATGAAGAGTTTTTCTGCTCTTTATTTGATCTAAAAGATGTAAAAAAATATAAAGATCTCTTTCAGTTTATTAGATCAAGTGAAAACCAAATAGTAGCTTATTATGACTTTGAGATGTTAAAGCTCATAGCAGAAAAGAATCTTTTAAATAAATATGGAAAATTAGAGGCTAAAAAAACACTAACACAGGATGATAATTTTGAAAAAGTAAAGAAAATTCTTATTATTGAAGATGCGGTTTAATATTATGAGAAAACCTATTAAAAACGCAAAGTATGAAATTCATTGTCATATAGGCTATAAGCGTAATGATAAACTGTATTTAAAACTTTCATCCGCTATAACAAACTGTTCGCTTCAAAATTTATAGTCTTGACATGGTTCACGTGCATGTTAACATCAGTTAATGCGAGAAATTATTTTTTACAGAACTGATTCTGGCAAATGCCCTGTGGAGGAGTTTTTGGATTCTCTGAATGCAAAAGAAGCTCAGAAGGTAACATGGGTTCTAAGGCTTGTTGAAGAACTACCGAGGATTCCATCCCAATATTTTAAAAAATTAGCAAATACTGATGATATTTGGGAGATAAGAGTAAATTTAGGTGGTAACATAATCAGAATCTTAGGCTTTTGGGATGGCCCCAATCTAGTAGTTCTTACGCATGGTTTTCACAAAAAGACACAGAAGACACCTCTACAGGCAATTAAATTAGCAGAGGCTAGGAAAAGAGATTACTTGCAGAGGAGGTGTAAAAAATGAGTGATCTTCAGAAATACATTGAAAAACGTAAAGCGATTGATCCTGATTTTGCAATTCATTATGAATCTGGCTATCAGCAATTTAAAGTAGGAGCCATGCTAAGATTAGCTAGAGAAGAAGCTGGCTTAACCCAAGAACAACTTGCCCGCAAACTCCGCACAAAAAAATCAGCTATCTCCAGGATTGAAAACCATGCTGAAGATATAAAGTTATCGACATTGGAAAAGATTGCTCAGGCATTAGGAAAAACTTTAAAAGTTGAAGTTGTATAGTTCATTGAAATATAAAAAGAAAAAGCGAACAATTCATTGCACCTGACCGCTATTCCGCTGCGCCCTGTGGGCTTGCTCCATAGCGGCAGGTGAATTCTGACGTAATGCTTTTGATATGGCTTTTAGAGATTTTTTAGATTTAAAGCAAAAAAATTATTTCTTTCTTTAAATTATCATTATCCCATACATAAAAATGCATTTTATAAACTAAAACTATCTCGGCCAAGAATGGCTTTGAAGCCAAAAAACAAAGAATGCAAAATCTTCTTAAAATTACCCTGCCAGATGAGGCGATTTGTCGGGAAATTATGCTATCTCTTGGCTATCTCAAAAACAAAGTAAATTTTTTAGAACTTGTATTGATTCTTCCATATTCTGAAGTAAAAAAACTTAAAAATTGGGAAATCATAGAAAAAGCCCTTTTATACAGGGCCGGCTTTATAGATGAGAAAGATGGTTTACCAAAGGATTTTGATTTTTCTTTAAAAATGGATAAAACAAGTGAGGAAGTCACCACCTTTTTAGAAAGAAAGATATTTTTGAGAAGATAAATCTTCAACAGGACAAATCTTATGCCAAACCTTATCAGGTTAAGCAAGTGAGAAACTTAATCCTAAAATATAAATTAATGGAGAAATTAGATGATGAATGATTATAGGTATGAAATAATAATATATTGGAGCAAAGAAGATAATGCTTTTATTGCCGAAGTTCCTGAATTACCTGGTTGTATGGCACATGGTAATACTTATGAAGAGGCTTTAAAAAATATAAAAGATGCGATAATGTTATGGATTGATACTGCTAAGGAATTTGGAGATCCTATTCCAAAACCAAAAGAAGAAAAATTAATGTATGCATAGTTTACTAAAATAGTACAGTGGACTGGTCTTTTGCTACGCTCCAAACCAACCACTGGCCTTTGACGTTATAAAAATTAAAAAGAGTTCAATTTCTCTTGGAGGAATTAGATGGTTCAGCACCCATGTCTAATGTGCTTGAGCTTGTGGAAAAGAAAATAAAAGAAGAATTAAATGAATATGATTACCAGTTATTGCCTTCTACCAATACGGTTCGTTGGAAAAACACCGCTTAAGTGGTGCAGAAACACCATGGTTAAATAAGGACTTTTAAAATCTGACTCTCCCAGAACCATTTGGGAGATTAGTGAAAAGGGAAGGGAATATTTGAAGGAAGTAAAAATAAAAACAAGTTGACAACATCGTCTTTAACTCCGTCGGCTAACCGAAGAAGGACAAAAAGAAGTCTATTGGTGGGTTGCAAAAGTGGTGAAGAACAGGTCAGAAAAGGTAATGGGTGGCAAGTTTACTTGACAATAATATCAAATACGATATCATTAATGTTGAAAAAAATATGTCAAAGACCAAAAAAAGATGCAAGCTGGTAAAGGCCATATTGACTAATCGGAAACATGTTAGTTTTGAAGATATTGATAAGCTGCTTAGAGCCTTTGGTTATGAGCCTAAACAACCTAGAGGAGGAAGTAGCCACTATGTTTACAGGAAAAAGGGGGTAAACCCTATTGTTGTTCCATTTAAGCGTCCATTTCTCAAAGAGGTTTATGTTAAAAAAGTAATTAAACAGCTTGGTCTGGAGGATTTTTATGAAGAAAATTGCTGATAAACTTAAGTACTATATGAATTTACCTTATACGATAGAGATTATTCCTTATCAAGATGGAGGTTTCTTTGCAAAGATTAAAGAACTTGAAGGATGCATGACTGAAGGAGAAACCTTAGAAGAGACCTTAGAACTGTTGGAAGACGCCAAAAAAGTATGGTTAGAAGCTGCTCTTGAAGATGGTTTGGAGATCTCATTACCTGAATCAATGAGAGAGGAAAAGGAATACAGTGGAAAAATTTTACTTAGATTACCTAAATCTCTTCACAAAAAGTTAGTTGAAGGTGCTCAGAAAGAAGGGGTAAGCGTAAATACTTATATAGTCAATCTTCTGTCTGAAAAAAATGCAAAAAGAGAACTTTTAAATAACCTAATACAAATATTGGAAAAGAATTCTTATTATTTTGAAGAGGAAAGCCCTAATTCTTATGGTGAATATGAGACGAAACTTAATTTAATAAAACCAGCTGCATAATTTAGGAAGAATCTATGAAAAACATTTCTGAGGCATTTATAAAAGAAGATTACAATAATTTTATTCGTTCTATAGAACTTGAAGAGATATATGTTTCTGACTTAAGTTTTAAGCGTTTTGGAAATTTACCAGAAGACATTGAAATTTCAGTCAAAGTAATAATTAAGCCAACAAAAAATGAATATAAAAAGATTGACAGTGATTTATATGAGATCACTCACCGTATTTTATTTAAGTTGGAATATATCCAAGAAGCACAGAGAAAGGCCTTTTTCGAACTTAAAGCAACCTATAAACTAAATTACCGAACCAAACTTGAGCTTACAGATGAAATTTTTAAAATCTTCATTAAAAGGAACATTCCCATAAATGTTGCTCCTTTTTTGAGAGAAACAATTAGCAACTCCATGTATAGAGCAGGCCTACCTCCCATTTTACTCCCATTACTAAAATCTAAATCCAATGACCATAAAGGTAAATAATGCCTCTCCATTGGAATCTTTACTATAAAAGAGCTAAAAATGTTTTATAGTTGGATTTTGGTATCTGTGTCCACACCAAGTCTCTACCAGATTTTTCCATTTTTACAAACCCTGATTTGTGTAGCATCTTAAGTTGATGCCTTATTCTATCAATGGACAGTTGAATCTTTTCTGAAATTTCTCTTGTGGTCATAGGCTCATCATTTAATAGGGTTAGTATTTTTTCATATCCATTTTCTTTATTGCAATAATATTTAAGGGGAATTTCTTTTATTGATGGATGAGAACTTGTATTGTTATGGGCTATTATGGTTGAAAAATAGTTTTTTATCCATTCCTGGGCAGCCTTTCTGGAGCCAGCAAACACAATCTGTACCTGGGATTTCACAAAGAGTTCAGAGATGAGTCTGGAAGAAGTTGTTGCCTTAAGGGGTTTTACTTTTTCTGGATTTAGAAAATCATAATAGTTTGCCTCAATGAGAAGGGCAGAATTTTTATATGAGGCAAGGGCTTCTATATTTAAAAGGAATAGATTTATATTTGATATGTCTTTAATAAAATTTTGAAAGGTCTTTCTCTCAACAACTGCTTTAATTTCACCTGTATTTGACAGTAGGGCATAATCCCCTGTTTTTAAATATCCCTTTATTATTTTTGCATCGCCAAAGCTATATGCATATCTTTCATTGCTTGAAATCAAAATTGTATGTTCTCTTATATTTGCCTTTGGAATATACAACCTAGGTTTTCTCTCCCTTATTCCCTTCTGGGTCCTAAAAAAGATTTGATTATAATAACCCTCCTTATGTTTATACTTTTTTTTGATAAAGAGGAATTCACATTTATTTTTTATGTTTCTATCAAGCGTAATAATTAATTTTACATTGTATTTTCTAAAACTTTTCACTGATACTTCTTCAATAACCTCTGCCTCTTTTGGAAATTTATTGTCTGCTTCAAGACAAAATATATTCCCTTTTTCCCCTGGCCATAGCTCTTGTATTAATAGAGATAACAAAACTTCTTTTTCATTTAAAATAAAGAGCCTAAAAGGGAATTTTCCTCTATCATTTTTTATTATAATCCATTTTAGTTTCATTGGTCTTGAAAGCTATTTTTTGATTTTTTAGTAATAGGAATGGAGACAGGCACAGGAGCCAGTCCTTTTCTTCAATCTCTTCTACATTATATCAATGTAATTTAGCTATATCTCTCACTGCCTTTGAAATTTTATTCTAGGAATTTTTTAAAAAAGGTAAAGATTTTTTTGAGGGAATCATAAGTCAAAATGTAGAATTTTCAAGGTTTGAATTTCGGATTATTCTGCATTTAGCGGTGCAGGACACAAAAATGTTGTACAACATATAGGGGCCACCTAAATAATAAAACTATTTATCTTTTTCTATACACAAACAACTTGTCATCAATATACTTGCTTATTTTCCATATTTATAATAGATTAATTTTAATTAATAACATTCTATCCTAAAAAATCTAACCATGTTTTTTCGAAAGACACTAAAAGGTGCTGCTCCTGAAAATATAACAAAGAATAGACGTCTCCTCTTAGCTAATGAAAGGACATTTCTTGCATGGATGAGGACAGCCATTGGCATAATGGCATTTGGATTTGTTATTCAAAAATTTGAAAATCCTATTTTAAAAACTAACAGCTCACTTAAATGTCATTGTATATTTTATGCAGGTCTTTTTCTTGTGTTATTAGGCGTAATTGTGGCTATGCTTGCCACATATAGATTTATCAGAGTTCAAAAAGATATAGTTGAGGATGTCTTTAGACCCTCCTTTATCCCAGATATTATGATAGCCATCCTTTTGGGATCAATAGGACTCTTGATGGTTATATACCTTTTTACATCAGGCTATGGTTAGGTTAGTATATTTTTATAACAAACTAAAGTTCTGAAAACTGCATTTAGAAAAATTTTATTCCTTATTAAATTTGTCCTCAAAGGCCGAGATAAAGTCTTACCTATTCAATCATCCCTTTATATATTTCAATACTACCTCAAATAACTTATCTAAGCTAAAAGGCTTTTTTAAAAAATCAATAGCCCCAATCTCTTCAGGATCTTGTGTCAAGATTTCCCTTCCATATCCACTGGATATTATTATTTTTAAATCTGGACATTCACCAAGTAGGGCCTTGACCCCCTGAACACCGCCCATACCAGGCATATCTAAATCCATCAATACCAAGTCAAATTTTTTCCCTTCTCTTAAATACATGAGGGCCTCTTCACTTGAACTTGCAGTAGAGACCTTTAATCCTTTCATAGAGAGCGCATCCTTAACAACGTCCCTAATAACTTCTTCATCGTCCACAACCAGGACGCTGCCACCAATTTCTTCCTGGTCTTGAATTTGGTCTCTTTGCTCTTCTTTTTCATCTTTTTGTCTAAGACCTACAATGGGCAAAAACACATTAAATCCTGTCCCCACTCCAGGCTCGCTTTCACAGGTAATATATCCTTTATGTGATTTAACTATCCCATATACAATTGAAAGCCCAAGTCCTGTTCCTTTGCTAGGTTCCTTAGTAGTATAAAATGGAGTAAATATCTTATCTATCTTGTCCTTTTCTATCCCACAACCATTGTCCTTTACCCACAAATGGGCAAAATGTGTGCCCTGTAAATCCAATATTTCTGGCAAGTCTGACCTTTTTTTCGGCACTACCCCTATTTCTATTATGCCCTGTTTGGTCTTACCTATGGCATCTGCTGCATTGTTTACTAGGTTTAAGATTATCTCTTCTAATTGGATTCTATCGCCTAAGACTAATACTGGAGAGCTATGGTAATTGACTTTAATATCAATTCTCTTCCTTATTCCACCCCTCAATAATTCATTTGCTTCTTTGATTACTTTATTTAAATCCACCTCTTCCATCTTTATATCTGTCTTTCTACTAAATGTAAGTAATCTATTTACAATTACTCCTGCACGATAAATTAGATCCTGGGTCTTTAAAAATAAACTTTCCTCATTTAATCTATCTTTATATTTTAGTAAAATAAGCTCTATATTGGACTTTATCCCCTGCAGGATATTGTTAAATTCATGGGCAATACCACCTGCAAGTGTACCTAATGCCTCAAATTTTCTTGCTTGTCTGAGTTGTGATTCAAGCTCATCCTGTTCTGTTAGATCTAGTATTGAGACAACAGAATCCTTTGTACCTGGTATGAGTTCTGAAGTAATAATAAGTTGTCTTATATTTCCTTGTATATCTACTGCCCTGCATCTCATCTTTTTTGAAGATTGCTTTCCAAGCACTCTTTTTTCCTTATGAAATTTCCAGGCATCTTCAAAATCCTCTGGATATATAAAATCTTTTATGGACATTTTGCCTTCTATTTCAGATTTCTTATATCTAAATAGCTTTTCTGTTTCATGGTTTGTCATTAAAATAGTTCCCTTTTCACCAACTATTATAGTAGGAGTTCCTGTATTTTCAAAGATTGTCTTATATCTTTTTTCACTTTCTCTCAGTCTCTTCTCATATTCAATCCTCTGTGTAATATCCCGTAGAATTGTCCTAAAACCAATTGTATTTCCCTGTTTATCTCTTATAGTTGATATCAAACTCTCAACCCATATAATCTTCCCATTCTTTTTATAAAACTTCCAATTATAATATTTTCCTACATGTTTTTTAGAAAAAAGATCTTTTATATCTTTTAGGATCGATTTTGTCTGTTCTTTATCAGTGAGTCTACTGAAATGTTCTTCAATTATTTCCTGTTTTTTATAACCAGTAATCTTTAATAAACTTTCATTACAAAATTTTATTATTCCATTAATATCCACCTCAACGTATGCATCATCTATATTTTCAATAATAGACCTATACTTTTCTTCACTCCTCTTTAGTTCTAACTCCCTTTCCTGTCTAATGGATATTTCATTGGTTAATCTTTTGTTTAAAGATTCTAATTCTTCTATATATTGTTTAAGCTCTTGATTTAATTTATTTACATAAGCATAGGTCTCATAACTTTCTATTAAATTTGCACATGAGAAAAATATTAAAGTCAACATATATAAAACATGTTCTGGGAACTTGTCTCTTGACTGGTCACATATACCTATAAATATCCCCCTAACTCGCCTTGTAGTTGCAATTGGATGTATCAACAAAAAATTATCCCCATCAGTTGCCAAACTAAATTGGGGGCTATTATTTATTATGCAATGAGAAAGCAGACCAGTTTCAACTAGCTCTAGATATTCTATTTCAAATTTATCCCTCTTCCCTTCAGGAAAACAAAATGCTTGATAAAATGATCCATCTTCTTCATTTATTAGATAAAAGGATATACCCAAGAACTCATAGATACTAAGGATCTTCTTAGTTGTTTCATTCAAGATATCTGAGGGATGTCTTATATTGGTAATCCTTGTATCAAAGGAAATGAGCTCAGTTGCATCTCTTAATAAATTCAGCTCTGTTTGTTTATCAATCTTTTGTATTTTATGAAAATTAGACATAAATTCACCCAATTACAAAAATATCTTTTCAAGCATTTTTATTTGTTTAAAAAAAGTAGTTGCAACTATATCATAACAACTGGGATCAATTCCTGAAATTTCTACCACGTCTTTAGATAAATATGGGATAAATATATTTCCCCCAAAACCATAAAAACTCACCTGGGCCAGTATGTCACTAATATATAAAATGGCAGCATCTTCTGACATATCGCTTTTTTCAGGATCGTGGTGTGTTTTTATCATTTCTGTCAAAGAGGATGGGAAGTACCATTTTTCTGACAAAATTGCACCTATATCTCCGTGGTCAAATCCAAGTATCCTTTTCTCAGCCTCATGGAGACACACCTTTTCATCCTTTGCACAAAGCATAATATTTAAATAAATACCTGGCATTGCAACTAACATAACTAACTTTCCAATGTCATGTAAAAGCCCTGCAACAAAAAATTTCTCAGTAACCATACCAACTCTGTGAGAGGACAGGAGCGAAGCCATGAGACCAACAGCAATAGAATGCTTCCAAAACTGTTTCATGTCCATTATTTCCACAGGAATCTTCTTAAAACCCTCAATTATGATAACTCCCTTTGCCAATAACTTTAAGTGGTCTATGCCTAAAATGGATATTGCCCTTGATACTGTTTGCACCTTAGATATTAGTCCTAGGTGGGGACTATTTGCGATCCTTAATAGCTTTGCAGTCAAGGAAGGGTCTTTGCTTACAACCTCACCAATATTGGCAGCAGAAGCATTTGGATCATTTAACACATCCATCATCTTCTGATATATACTTGGCAGAGAACACAACTCTTTTTGAGAATCCACTAATTTTTCTGGAGAAATCTTTAGGCGGGGCGGAAGTATAACTTTTTTCCCGGTATCTGTCTTTTTTAAGATATCTAATGGCAGGTTGATTGTTTTCAAATGTTTGGGCACTAACTTAGTGGCTATAAAATATAAATCCTTCATTGGAGACAGTTTTGTACTATTAGGCGGGAAACATTTGATAAATCTGTCCTGTTTCTCATTACCTTGCTTTTTTTCTATTTTTTTTTCCTCTTTAGGATTTTCCTCAACAAATACCCGTGAGACCCCCCAGGTCTTTAACACTAATATATGTTTTTGTGTAAGAATAGTCCCTTTTTTAAATAAAAACCTTCCATTAGAAGCCCGTACATCCTCTGACAATATATCCCCTACTACAACCTCAGTGATTTTCTTTTGAGGCAAACTCAGCTCCTCCCCCAACTAAAAAAATGATTCTCAATGTTAATAAATTTCCCTTGTTTATTCAAGTAATTATTTTAAAAATCATGTTTACCCCCTTTCTTTAGATAAGAATGCCCTGTCCCAAAGGAGAGGGAAGATGATTTTGTGAATGAATTTGATTATAAAAATTAATAAATATTAGTTGACAAACAAAAAAACTCTCAATATTTATAATTGACCATATAAACAAATAATCACTCTCACATAGGCTTAATCCTAAAAAAATATTAAACTGAAGTTCCGAAAATTGCAGGTTGATATGAAAGGTGGCATAAGGCTAAAGGCAGAAGGCTGAAGTATGAAGGCTAATTTTTATTCAGAATTCATAATTTAAAAAATGACTTAGGATTTAGAAAAAACGTAAATTTTTTTCACGTTTTTGAAATAAAAAGCTTTAATAATTAATTAAGCATTTAGTCTATATTGTTCTAAGTCAATGAAGCAACCATTAGAATATTTAATCTTAGAATTAGATTAATTGTTAACGTATAAAGTCAATTTAAATATTTGGAGCAAGCATGAAAAAACTCTACTTTAAAAGGTTTTTTCTTATAACAATTGGTATACTGTCTCTTTATAACCCATCTCTTTCAATAGCTCAAAAGAACTATAATAATAACAGCATATTAGAGGTCTCAAGTATAGAAGATTGTATTGATATTGCCTTAAGACATAGCCCTATATTTCTTCAAAAAAACCTTGAAATAAAGGCTGAAGACAAAAATATATCTATAACCAGGTCTAATTTTTTCCCTCACATAGATCTAAATGGATCATATTTGAGATCAGAATACCCAGATAGGATAATCCCCCCTCAAGAAAACAATCAACCAGGAATATTTAATAAGGATATATTTAACGGTGGAATTGAGCTAACCCTTCCTATATTTTTAGGAGGCAAAAGATTCTATAATTACAGCACTGCAAAACTCTTAAAAGACGTGGCCGTCAACATAAGGTTTATGACTAAGCAAGAACTTATATTTAATATTGTGAGTACTTATCTAAAGATCATAGAAACCAAAAAGGCAATTAGGGCAGTAGACGCAAATATCAAACTTTTGTCAAAAGAATTAAAGGATATTGATTTAAAGCTAAAGGTAGGAAAGGTTGCACAAATAGATCGCCTCAAGGTAATAGTTCCAATCTCAAACCAAAAGGCAAAGAAAAAGGAACTTGAACAAGATATCTTGGTATTAGATGAGATACTAAAAAAATTAATGGGTATAGACAAAGACATTAAAATAAGTCCAGATCCCAATGAAAAAATAGAATTTAATTTATATGACCAATGGACTCAGATTGAAAAATTAATCACTGTGGCGAAAAAAAACAGGCCTGAATTCTTGGCTGCAAAAAAACAAGTTAAAATAGCTAGATTAAACCTAAAGACACAACAGGCCCAATTACTTCCATCTCTAAACCTCAAATCAAGTTATAACATAAGATCAGGTTCTCCCTATTCCCAGGATGGTCCAAAGGGATCAATTGATCACCTAGACTACTGGCAAGCATCTCTAAACCTTCAAATCCCCATATTTCACGGTGGTGCTATTTTAAATAATATATCAAAGGCCAAGATAAAATTATCTATTGCTAAACAACATTTAAGAGACATTGAACTTTCCATCAAAAAAGATATAACCCAGGCAATATCAGATATTACATCCTCTAAATATCTTTTAGTAACTGCAAATCAAAACAGAAAACTTGCAATGGAAGTTCTCAGAATTGAAAAATTAAAATACAGAATGGGCAAAAATACTATAAACGATGTATTGGATGCACATGCAAATTGGCTTAATGCAGAGCTAAATTATATAAAATACTCTTTTAAGTACAATATATCAAAGCTTAATCTTTATAAAGCAATAGGATATAATCTGGAAAATATACTGAAAAATAAGTGAGGTCTTATTATGGGAAAAATAAATAAAAGGATATTATTATTTGTTAGTTTATTTATTGTTGTACTTATATTATTATTTTTTGTCATAAGGGCAAAAAAAAGATTAGCATCTGCCCCTGTATATAATATACGCCCTGTACCTGTTAAGGTAATAAAATTAAAAAAACAGAACATATCTCTTACTATTCATTATTTAGCAAGATTAGAATCAGACCTAACTTCTTTAATACGTCCAAAAATAACTGCGCAAATAATAGAAAATTATAAGGATGAAGGAGATTATGTAAAAAAGGGCGATTTATTATGCAAATTATATGACAAAGATATTTTGGATAAGATAAATGAAATAAATTCACAAATAAATAGTATGAAGTCTAAAATAAATGCAACTAAAGCAGAGCTTTTAGGTGCAAAAAGTGAATATGAATATATAAAAAAGGAATATATAAGGACTAAGAAATTATATGAAGGAAACGCCACTAGTAGGTCCTCCTTAGATGCAATAATTGCACAATATGAGATCAATAAACAAAGAGTGGCAAATATCAAACAAACCATTAGATCGTTAGAGAGCTCATTAAAAGGGTTGTATGCAATCCTCTCTCAAACAAAGGTCCTTCTCTCTTATACAGAAATAAGGGCCCCATACAATGGTATTATATCTGAAAGACTCCAGGATGTTGGTGATATGGCAAATCCAGCAACTCCCATATATAAGATGTATTCACCCCAAAAAGCAAAACTTACATTTTCAGTGGTTCAAGAGGATATAGGGAAGGTAAAGCCTGGGATGGAGATAAAAATAGACTGGCCCAAAAAAAAGAAAAATCTACCAAAAACAGCTAAGATTACAAAGATCTATCCATCCTTAATATCAGGGAAAAGCACCATAGCAGAATCATATTTAGGGGAAATTCCAACTAACATCAAGATAGGGAGTTTTATTCCCATAGATGTAGTGATCAAAAGGGCAAAGGGTCTATGTGTACCTACAAGTGCCATAGTGTCCACAAAGGGTTCAAAGGCAATATATGTGGTCAAGAAGTCAAGATTGATCCTTAAAAAGGTTGGAATAAGGTTAATGACCCCAGAGTATACAATTATTTATGGAGATGTTGACGTAGGAGATATGGTAGTAGTTGGTGATTATCTAAAATGGACAGAATTGGCACCAGGAATGAAAGTGGAGGCTTTCCTATGAAACCACATGAATTTGCATTAAAACACCCTTGGGCAGTCCTAGTTGTCTCTCTGCTCATAACCATTATGGGTCTTCGGGCGTTTTTTACCATGCCCACTGAATATTTTCCAGATACCCACCGTCCCCAAGTAGCGGTTATCACAGTAGAACCAGGGGCGTCTTCTGAGGATATTAGTCACAGGATCACCCAGGTTATAGAAAAAGAGCTTTATTCAATAGATAAGGTAAGAAAGATCACTTCTTCTTCAAGGGATGAAGTGTCTGCAATCAGCGTGGAATTTGAATACACAAAGCCAATTGCCCAGGCAGTGGTAGATGTGACAAATGCTATATCCAGGATCAGGGCAGAGTTGCCAGCAGACATTTTAGAGCCAAGGATATATAAGATTACAGATGCAACTAGACCAGTCTTGACCCTAGCGTTAAGCCCTAAAAAGGGGGCAAACATCGATCTTACCCACATTAGATTACTAGCTGAAAACCAGATACAGGACTTTTTATTAAACATACCTGGGGTATCTGATATAGACATATTTGGTGGCCATGAGCCAGAGATATCCATAAACCTGGATAAGGACAAATTGGATGGATATAATCTAACTTATTTAGATGTATTATCTGCTATTAAAAAACAAAATATAACTACTCCTGCGGGACCTATTTACACAAAAGAACAGGAAATTTTATTAAAGACCCAGGGGGAATTTAGGACCATAAATGACCTTAAAAATCTAGTAATAGCCAAAAAAAACGGGGCAGACATACTCTTAAAGGACGTAGCAAGTGTAAAATTTTCTCACAAGGACCTATATAGCCTATACCATGGGAATTTCCATCCTGCTATTGCCATCAATATACTAAGACCAGATAAGGGAAGTGTTATTTATGCAATAAAAAACGTAAAAAAACTCTTGCCTGAGATGAGAAAAAAATGGCCACAGATCAAGTTTGAAATAACAGATGATCAGGAGCCTCTAATTGACAGAAACACCTCTGGGATGAGGTCTTCCCTTTATATGGCCATTATCCTCACTGTTATAATTATATTTTTATTTTTGGCAGATGTGCGGGCATCTGCCATTGCCTTAGTTAGTATTCCCCTATCTTTTTTATTTGGAGTAACACTACTTAGCCTTACAAAATATACTATAAATATTGTCACCTTATCAGGCCTTATCATTGCAACTGGGATGGTGGTAGATGCCACTGTGGTTGTAGTGGAAAACATAAATAGATATAAAAGGGATTATAAGGGAGACGATATTACATTAATAAAAGATGCTGTATCAGAGATATTACTCTCTATTATAGCAGGGATGCTCACAACTGTGGTAATGATAATACCTATTATGTTTGCTGGAGGATATGTTGAAAAGGTACTCAGACAATTTACCTTAGTACTAGCCCTCTCCCTAGTTGGATCTCTACTTGCAGCAGTGTTTGTGGTACCACCACTTGCCCTAAAATTTAGTCCTAACAAGGACAAGGGAAAAAATATTTTAGAGAAATCAGTGGGGTGGTTTGGAAGACTTATTGATAAGATAGCTGATGGATATGTGGCCCTGTTGAAGATATGTCTTAGGCATAGACTAATTACTATGGTGTTGGTAATAATATGCTTTATTGCCAGTATTAAAATTACCCTTCCAATTATTGGAAGGGAACTCATGCCACCAATGGACACTGGGATCATGAAGATATTTTTTGAAATACCGCCAAGGGCACGTATATCCCAGATGGAAAAAACCTTAAACCAGGTAGAGGAGGTAATTAAGAGCGAGAAGGGGGTAATTTCTGTGTCTTCTGTTGTTGGTTCTGAACCAGGTGAAATATCATTTGGTGCAGGGGGACAGACCAAACAACAGGCAATAATTACAGTAAATTTAATAACAAGGGACAAAAGGAAAAAAACTATCTGGGAAATAGAAGACGATATACGGGCCAAACTTGCAAAAATACCAGGAATTAGGACATACCAGGTGTATGAATTTGGTGCCACGCCAATGGCCACTTCTAGGGCCCCTATTGACTTAGTCATATATGGTAATTCCCCTAAAAGACTATTTGCAATTGCAAATAAGATCCAAAAGAGAATGTATGGAGTAAAGGGATTATACGATTTTCATAAGAGTTGGTGGTTAGACAAACCTGAATTTCGTGTACTAGTAAACCAAAGGATGGCCAAATATTATGGCATAACCCCTGAAGATGTTGCCAGTCAGCTCAATGTCCAGGTAGGAGGTGTAATTCCTGGCAAGTTCAGATTAAAAGACTTTCTAGATGTGCCAATACGAGTGTCTCTAAAGGATTCCTCCATTAAAGACAAAAACGACTTATTGAACTTGACCATCTATACGCCTAAGGGAAAGATCCCTCTAAAGGCCCTGGCCCAGGTTAAGTTAAAGGACGTACAAACTGTAATAACCAGGGAAAACTTACAAAATACAATTGATTTAACAGGATACAACAGGATATACAGACTCACCCAGGTAATGGACCAAATGGGTAAAAGGCTAAAGGGATTAAGGCTCCCAGAAGGTTATGGGATCAAGCTATCTGGGACTGTGGCAGATATGAAAGATTCCATGCCAAGGGTGATGAAGGCAGTCTTTTTGGGCTTTGTATTACTTATTGTCCTTCTCACAGGTACATTTGAATCCTTTGCTCTCCCCTTACCTATATTAATTGCAATTCCCCTTGCCATAATTGGCTCCCTGTGGGGACTTTTGATTTATCAAAAACCCATGTGCATGCCCGCCATGATGGGCATACTCCTACTTGCTGGTATTGTAATAAACAACTCAATATTCTTAATCGACTTTATCAAACAAGCCCGGTCAAAGGGGATGGAGAGAAATGAAGCCCTTATTAATTCTGTACGACTGAGGCTAAGACCTGTGCTCATGACCACTATATCTACCTTTGTGGGGATGTTACCAATTATATATGAAACTGCAATTGGGCTTGAGAGGATGTCACCCCTTGGAACTGCAGCTGGTTTTGGATTAATGGTTGGTACTGTAATGACAATGGTGATTACACCTGTAACCTACTCACTCTTAGATGATCTGGGACAATTTTTTAAAAAGAAAATATTAAAGTAAGGGCTGTTAGGGACTAAAAAGGATATCACCATCCCCTAAATCCCTCTCCCTTATAAAGGCTGTAGTGTCTAAAAGCATATCTTCCAAGACTTACCTTTATATCCCTTAGTTTTACTATATCCTTAAAATAGGGTCTAAGGGGGCCTATGTTGGTCTTTGTCTTTAAGACAATCAAGCTATTTTTACCTATTGCATCCGTGCCAGGTCCCCCCCATATCTCATATTGATCTTTAATCCTGTGTTTTGAGCAATCCCACTTGTATATAAAGGGATGTTCAGGTAGATAAAAGGCAAGCTCAGATATAGTATCCCTCCTCTCACTCAACAAAAACAGACCCTTTTCTCTCTTTTTCATCGGTCCATACACCTTATCAACCAAGGCAGCCAGTTCCTTCCACCCCTTTGCCCTTTTTGTTGGGTCTATTTTTGTCCCACTAATGTAACCTATTGAAAATATAAATGGGGACATATAGGTCAAACAAACAAATAAATATGCTGTTAAAACACAAATGTCTAACCACTTATAAATCTTTTTCCCATGTAATGAATATTTAAATAACCATGCAATGGAAAATATAATGGCAGGGGGATAAAAAATAGCAGGCCAATTTGGATTTATCCGCTGTTTAAGGCTGGCAATTAAAAACAAGATCAGGGGGATACCGCCAAATATAAAGAAAAATCTAAATGGTCTGTCCATTTGTTTAAATCTTAAAATACCCATCTTGAGTCCAAGGTATATAATAGTTCCAAATACTGGGGTCATGAGAAATAGTTGTGATCCAATGTATTCCAAAAACGTCCTAATACCTTTTAATATAGATGGATTGGAAGAAATATGATGGGCAGTTTCTTGAAATGTGACCCACCCATGTCTAAAATTCCAATACATGGGCAGGGAAAGGAAAAGGATAGAGATTATTACAAATAAAAAAAATCCCTTTGACAATATAAGGGACCTAAGCTCTCTATCCTGTAGTAAAAATACAGGTACTAAACAAAAATATACCAACATCATCTGTTTGCTGAGTATCCCTAGGCCCATGGCAAGCCCAAGAAATATAAAATACAAGACCCTATTTCTCTCATCTGTTGTTGAGACTGTTTTCCACAAAAAGATCAAGCTCAATACCCCAAAGAAAATCAGTGGCGGATCAATGGTCATAATCAAGGAAAGGGCACAATTTGCAGGGGTAAGTAGAGACAAAATCGCTGACCAGAAGGCTACTTGTTCATTGAATATTATCTTTGCCAAGATATATACAAGCCCTACACTACCTGTACCAAGGAGCACGGCAAAGAACCTTACACCTAATTCATTTATCCCAAATATATGAGTGGAGATATAGTTTAACCAGGCAACCATTGGGGGTTTGCTATAATAGCCAATATCTAAGTGTCTTGACCAATCCCAGTAATATGCCTCGTCTGGGACCAACTGCAAGGGTGCAAGATGAATGTATGCTAGTCTAAAAATAAAAACCAAAAACAAAAAGAACCATATATTATTAAAAGGAAACTTCAGGGAGCCCTTCACTTAACTCCCTCCATTTTCTTTTTTCTATAAATTAAATATAAGTTCCTTGAATAAATAAAAATACCTGTACCCTGCCCCAAGACAAATACAGGGTCACGTCTCCACAAGGCATACATAAAGAGCAAGATCCCCCCAAATAGGCTCAAAAACCAAAAACTCACTGGAACAACACTTTCCTTTGCCCTTTCACTGGCTATCCATTGGACTATAAACCTTGATGCAAAAATGGCCTGGGCAAAAAAACCAATACCCAACCATATCTTATCCATTACCATTTGAAGCTCCTTTAGGATATAGAGTGGATTCCTTTATCTTATAGAAAAATATCCTTTTTTTAAACCACCACACCCCAAATAAGTCCAATATCCCAACCCATAACCTATTAGAAATATTATATTTGCTCACTCCCCTCTCCCTTGGCCTGTGATTTACAGGTATCTCTGTCCATGAAAAACCCTGATAATGAATTAAGGTAGGCAAGAACCTATGCATACCCTTAAAAGGAGGAAGGTTCTCTACACAAGTCCTTTTAAAGGCCCTGGTGGAGCACCCAACGTCCCTCACTGTCTTTCCAGTAATTAAATTTCTAACAAAATTTCCTATTTTTGAAGAAATCTTTCTTATAATAGAATCCTGTCTCTTTTTTCTATAGCCATTTACCATATCTACGTTCATTTCATTCATTGTCTGTAACAACCTTGGGAAGTCCTGGGGGTCATTCTGTCCATCTCCATCAATGGTTATAAATATATCCCCTCTGGCCAGTTTAAAACCTGCAAAAAGTGCTGCAGACTGGCCACAATTTTCTTCAAAGGATATGTAATGATGATTTTTATCTTTTTTACTTATTTCTTTTAAAATACTGAGGCTCGAATCAGTAGAGCCGTCATCTATCCATACACATTCCCACGGGTGGTCTATATGTTCCATGGCCTTGTTTATTTCATTATATAGCCTCCTGATATTATCCTGCTCGTCTTTAATGGGTATTAATATGGAATAAACTGGATTCTCCATACCTTATGTCCTCCGATTAATTGTTTTTTTCAACATCCACTAGTTCAAAATCTATTTCTTGTCTATCAAGGTTTACATTTACAAGTTTCACCTGCACCTTATTTCCTATTTGAAATATTCGTCCATGTCTTTTCCCAATTAATCTCTGATACACATGGTCAAAGAGATAATAGTCATCTATTATAGTAGATAGACGCACTAATCCCTCAGCCATTACCTCTTTTATTTCCACCCAAAACCCAAAATCCGTAACAGATGAGATAATACCTGTAAACACTTCCCCTACCCTATTTTGCATAGTCAAAACAGTAAGTCTTTTAAGTATTTCTCTCTCACAGGCTAAGGCCACCCTTTCCCTACTACTTAAGTGTTCTCCAAGTTTTTTCATCCTTTTTTCTTTTAAAGGATTATACCTATCAAGACCAAGATAGTCCTTTAAAATGCGATGTACTATTATGTCAGCATATCTCCTAATTGGAGATGTGAAATGACAGTAACAATCTGAGGAAAGTCCAAAATGTCCTTTATTTTTGGGAGAATATACCGCCTGCATCATTGATCTCAACAAAAGTCTGTTCACCAAAAATTCATATTCCTTGCCCTTAACCTGATCAAGTAAGACCTGTATTGCCCTACTATCTATATCCTCAGGCAATTTGTCTGCAATCTCTGTTGTCTTTAAGATAGTAAAAAGGGAGTCTATTTTATCTTGGTCTGGCTCTGGATGCACCCTGTACATACAAGGAAGGTCTAATTGAGTCAAAAAATTCGCCACTGCCTCATTGGCAGCTATCATAAATTCTTCTATAATCTGATGGGCAAAATATCTAAATCTGGGCTTGATCTGCATATTTTTTAACTCTTTTTCCTCAAGGTCTTGAAAAATAACTTCAGGCTCTGGGATATCAAAATCTATTGCCCCCCTTGCCTCTCTCTTTGTGTATAAGAGCTTCGCGAGTTCCTTTGCACAGTTCAACATTGAGACAATATCATCCCCTAGTTTTTCTTGCTCCCCTTTGTGATTATTAATAATTGCCCTCTCCACCTGAGAATAGGTAAGACGCATTTTGCTTTTTATAACTGCTCCATATAACTTGGCCCCCCTCATCTCACCATGATTATTAAAGTCCATTTCTACAACTACTGCTAACCTATCTTTACCTGGATTTAAGCTACATAGATCATTTGAAAGCCTTGGGGGAAACATGGGCTCAACTGATGTGGGGAAATAATATGAGTTTCCCCTATCTCGTGCCTCTTTATCCAAGGCTGAACCAACCTTTACATAGTGTGTTACATCTGCAATTGCAACAAACAATTTATATCCTGAACCAGTACGGACCACATAAATGGCATCGTCAAAATCCCTGGCATTTTTTCCATCAATGGTCACAAAATCAAGGTCCCTCAAATCTCTTCTACTACTTAGCTCATGGGATCCTATCTTATCTGAGACCATTTTTGCTTCTTCTAAGACCTCCTTTGGAAACTCTCTTGGGATGGAATGAAATATCTTTACAATCTCTTCCTGGACCTTTATCTCATCTAGTTTGCCTAGTATCCTTACACCCTTTGCAAAAAATACATTCTTTTCATAAAATTCTGTGGGCCTTATAATAGCTACTTGTCCCTGTGACAGTTCATCAAATCTATCTAATTCTGTAAAATCCACTATAAAATCAAAGGGAAGCTTGGTGTCTGCTGGCCTTGCCATATATACGGTCTTTGTTAATTTTCTTGAGATCAAAACTGGTATTTCTTCAACATTTTTCTTAACTACCTTGACCACCCTTCCTTCAGGGCTTTTTCCCCTTTGATATGGGAGCAAGGCCACTACTACTGCATCTTTATGCCATGCATCTTTTAGATTGTCCTTGGATATATATATGTCTTTTCGCCTCTTATCATCTGGGATTAAGAAACCAAATCCTTCTGGATGTAATTCAATAGTCCCTTTTATAAGTTCCATCCTCTTGACAAGTCCATATGCCCTCTTATGTCTAAATGAAATTATCTTTCCATCTTGTTCCAATCCCTCCAATATTCCTTGGATCTTCCTTTTTTCTTTTCTTGATGGAGAAAACCTCTTATATATATCCTTCAATGTAAGGGGATGAGGTAGATCATAAAATAATTTGAGTAAGGCCTTTGAGTTTATCTTTTTTCTTGCCATAATTTATTTCTTTCCTTTTAAAAATATTTGTTAAGTTATATAAATATCATGCCAAAGCCATGAGCCGAGTATCCTGTTTTTCCTTTTCCTCTTGACAATAGACGATTTTCGTGTCTAACTGGCAGAAATCTATCATAATATATTTAATGGTATTTAACGTTATTTTAGAAAAGCTGGAGGTTTACGGTGAATAAAAAAAAGAAATCTACAGCCACTCCTTTTTTACTGGGATTCATATCTGCCCTGATTTTAGGTTGGTGGATATTCCCAAACATCATCTTTTCTAAACAAGAACAACCCTTTAATTTTAGTCACAAGGCCCATTTAGAGCAACTTGGAGATTGCAGCGCATGTCATTTTTACAGGGACGATGGCTCATTTAGCGGCATCCCATCCCTTGAGTCTTGTACTATGTGTCATTCTGAGGCCATAACAGGGACCCCAGATGAAAAGATCTTCGTGGATGAATATGTGAAGAAAAATAGACAAGTTCCATGGAAGATCTACCAAAAACAACCAGATAATGTTTACTTTTCTCACATAGCCCATAAAAAATATGAATGCAAGACCTGTCATCCTGACATAGGACATTCCCAGACCATGCCTGTTTATCTAGTAGATAAAATAACAGGATACACAAATTATACTATGAAAATGTATAAATGTGAAAGGTGTCATGCAAAAAACCACGTGTCAAATGCATGTTATATATGTCATAAGTAATATTTTAAATCAATCCATATAATAATGTTTTTTATAAAAATTATAGAGTGTTCGAAAAAATCTTTAAATCAAGGATAAGAAAATATACTCTTTAACCCCAGGAAAACTCAGGACAAGGAGCACATGTTATGGCATTTGATAGAAGAGGATTTTTAAAATTCGCCATTGGCGGTGCTATTGGATCTTTATTTACACCAATTCCCTGGAAACTGGCTGATGACATATCCATATGGACACAAAATTGGCCATGGATACCTAGAATTCCAAGGGGAGAGATGAGCCAAAAAAGGTCTATTCTCAAACTTGGGGCCACCCCTTATGGAATTTGGGTACACCTTGTAAATAAAAGACCTATCACTGTGTCTGGAGACAAAAATCATCCCCAATCTTTGGGAGGCATAGACCCTGTAGGGGCGTCCTGTGTGCCCCTTTTATACTCTCCCATGCGCATAAATGGTCCAATGAAAAAGGATTCCAATGGGAAATTTAAACCAATATCATGGAATGAGGCAGAAAAAATATTAAGTGATAAAATAAAAAAATTGGGTAACAAGAAAAATAAAATAGCCTTTATTAGTGGAGACGAGACCTCATCAGCAAATGAAGTGTTTTCCAGTTTTCTGTCTCAATTAAATTCTCAACTATATTTCTATGAACCCTCAGATAGGGTAAAATATTTCAAGGGCTGGTATACCATCTTAAATGGTGATGGTGAGGTGGGTTTTGATTTAGAGAATGCAGATTATGTGCTTGCCCTTGGATGTAATTTCTTAGATTCCTGGGGAAGTTATGTAAGAAATCAAAAAATATTTGGCACCAAGGGATTTGATCTACAATATGTAGGACCATACAAGGATAATACCTCTGTGGTAGCTCAAAAAACTATATTTGTCTCAGAAAAAGACCTCTATAAATTTGCCCTAGGTGTTGCATATTATTTAATCTCCTGGTCTCCTACCCTCCCAGGGGTTTATGGCATAGGGGATTTTATAAAAGCATTAAATAAATACTTTCAACCTGATAAAGTTGCAAAGGATATAGGATGCAGTCCCCAGGATATAAAGGAAGTTGCCAAAGGACTTTTAAATGCAAAATCCCCATTAGTATTGGCTGGGTCTAACACCCCAGGAGGGGGGCCTATAAAAAATATTGTAAGTGCACTAATATTAAATATCTTATTAAACAGGGTAAATAAAAAGGGAGGAATCAAATGTATACCCTATCCTCCCAAGGTCATTTCCTCTTCAATGGAACACAAAAATATACTAAAAAATGATCTAATAGTCTCTCTTAAAAAAGAGGACCTCAAAAATACAGAGATTATATTTTTCTATGAATCAAATCCCATATATTCTCTACCACGAGATATTAGGGATGAACTTTTGAAACCTGATTTTAAGGTCTCTTTTTCTCAATTCATGGACGAAACTGCCAAGGAATGTGACCTGCTCGTGCCTGCGCCTTATTTTTTGGAAAGGATGGATGACTGTTTTACTCCTTTTGGATCTTCAAAGGCAAATTATTCAGTGTGTGACAAGATAGTCTCTCCTGTAGTTGACTCAAAAAATCCCTGTGAATTTATTTTAAAAATCGCAAAAAAGATGAAGTTGAATATACCTGTAAATTCATTTAAGTCCCTAATCGAGACAAAGGCAGAATACTTAGGGGAAACACTGGACAAACTTTTAAATGGAAACATATGGTCTGATCCCACTACTACAACCCCGTACGCACTCAGGATATGGAGCAACGAGATCAAACAGATGTTTAGTGAACCTAAAGAAACACTTTCAACAACTGCATTAGAACTAGTACCAATAAAAATGGCCAAGACTGGTACGTGTAGGACAGGATTATTGCCATTTTCCTTAGACGTAATTTATGAAGATGAACTGCCAAAACATGGAGTTTATGTATATATAAACCCTAAAACTGCCCTAGACTTTCACCTACAACACAGAGATATTGTCAAAATAACTTCTAAGACAGGAACTATTAAAGGCATAGTTTATATATCCAATGAGATAAAACCAAGGGCCATAGGTATCTTATCAGGACTTGGTCGAAAGTTAGATAATGAATTTAATAAAAATATAGGAGTAAATATAATAGACCTATTTGAAACAAAGAAAGAAACAGGGACTAACTCATATATGTGGTCTCCCACATTAATAGAAATAGGTTAATAATAAAAAATTCAACTAATGAGGTTTTACTATGTCAGGACTTATGCAAATCCATCATGAATTTGAAGTAAAGTGGGGAATGGTCATAGACATAGACAAGTGTACTGGTTGCGGTGCATGTGTTATTGCATGTCAGGCAGAGAATAATATTCCACCAGCAACCACACCATTTGATAGGCTCAGGACATTACACTGGTTAATAATTTATAAGCTCTCAAACAATAAAAAAGGAACAGGCTATGATGAGGCATATCTTCCAAGGCCATGTATGCAATGTGGCAATCCCTCGTGTGCTTCTGTGTGTCCTGTAGTTGCCACTACAAAAGACGAAGAAGGTGGAATAGTATCCCAAATTTACCCTAGATGTATTGGGTGCAGGTACTGTATGGCTGCGTGTCCATACCATGCAAGGGTCTTTAACTGGTTTGATCCAGTGTGGCCAGATGGCATGGAAAAGACATTGACCCCATTTGTATCTACCAGACCTAGGGGTGTAGTTGAAAAATGTACCTTTTGCCATCACAGGTATCAGATGGCAAAGGAAAAGGCCAGGGCAGAGGGGAAAAATCCCTTAGACCTGGAAGAAGACGCATATCAACCAGCATGCGTAGAGGCATGTCCCACTGGGGCCATTGTGTTTGGAAATTTAAACAATCCCAAACACAAGGTGGCAAAGCTGGCAAAAAGCAAATATGCCTTTAGGTTATTGGAAAAGCTTGGCACAGAACCACAGGTATATTATTTGAGTAGACGAGATTGGGTTAGGAGACAAGGAGACAATATCTTAGAACAGCAAAAACAAAAGGGGTAAAAATATTATGATAGATGAAAAATTTATCCCACAAGGTCTAAATAGGTGCTCCTTTCCAAAATTTTTGGCGTGGTTAATATTCTTATTTATCATTTTATTTATAGGGATTATTGCTGCCATAAAGATACTGTGGAAGGGACTAGGTGTTACAGGGCTTAACAACTACTTTGGATTTGGCCTGTGGATTACCTTTGACTTGGCAGTAATCGCCCTTGGGGCAGGGGCGTTTTTCAGTGGTTTTTTGAGATATATCCTAAGGATAGATGAACTCAAAAATATCATAAACCTTGCTGTAGTAATTGGATTTTTATGCTATTCTGGGGCCATGATGATCCTTGCCCTAGATGTTGGACAGCCCCTTAGGGCATGGTTTGGATACTGGCATCCAAATGTACATTCTATGCTCACTGAGGTTATTTTTTGTATCACGTGTTACCTAATGGTACTGACCATTGAATACATCCCTTTAATCTTAGAGAACAGACAAATAAACAAAAATCCATTTTGTCACCACCTGGCACATAATTTCCATATCTTTATGCCCCTTTTTGCAGCGGTGGGCACATTTTTATCCTTCTTCCATCAGGGCTCACTCGGTGGGATGTACGGGGTGCTCTTTGGCAGACCATTTGCGTTTAGACATGGATTCTTTATTTGGCCTTGGACATTTTTCTTGTTTATCCTTTCTGCAATTGCCTCTGGTCCCATGTTCACAGTATTGGTATGTGTTGCCATTGAAAAGCTCACTGGGAAAAAACTAGTTGATTATAACGTAAAAGAATTAATGGGCAAGATCTCAGGATTTCTATTGTGTATATATTTATTCTTTAAGATCCTTGACACATATGCATGGGCCACAGGTATTTTACCCAAAATGGGATTTACCTTTGATCAAATGTTCAATGGAGTGTATGGCAAATGGTTGCTCTGGACAGAGCTTGGCATATGTGGCCTTATTCCAGCTATCTTGTTAATTATCCCGCATTTTAGAAAAATCCCTGCACTCTTATATATAGCAGGTATACTTACCTGTATTGGTATAATTATTAATAGATTTGTATTTACTGTACAAACCCTTGCATTGCCTGTACTCCCATTTGATAAGTGGCATGTCTATATACCCAATTGGACAGAATGGGCAACTTCATTCATGATTGTTGCATACGCTGCAATCATAATATCCCTTTCATATAGATATCTACCTGTTTTCCCTCAAGAAAAGAAGCTCAATAAATAAAAGTATGGGTTGAATTTAGACCTCAGTGAGACTCACTGAGGTCTAAGTATACCATCCATAATATTGTCCTGCCCTGGATCTAAAAAATCACCGATACTAAAAAAGATATTGCCTTTTGCCTTCTATTATGCCCTTTACCATTGATTATCTCAACCCCCTTATGATTTTCCTAAAAACTTTGACATAACCCTAGTTTTTAATAAATTTTTATTGACTTGTTTTTTTAGTTAGCATACAAACTAAATATAACATAAAGACATAAGGTGATTTCTATTGATTTTAAACTATATTTAAAATATTCAACCTTTATTTAAAAGTTTGTGACATGAACCAGTTAAACCTAGAAAAATTTTTTCAAGAGACAGATTGTTATATTTTCCTCCTAGCCAAGGTCTATCAAAAGGGACACAGGATACTTCAAAACAAACTAAAGGGGATTGGTCTTACAAATATTCAGCACCTAGTACTTGAGGCCCTGTGGTTATTTCCTGGTTTAACAGGAGTAGAGTTAAGTCGCATATTAAACATTGACAAGGCTACCCTGTCTGGGATCATCGATAGACTATATAGGGGTGATTGGATAGAAAAAAAAGAAGATGAAAAAGATGGACGCATAATAAGGTTATATCCATCAAAAAAAAGTTTAGAGATCAAAGACAGGCTTATAAATATAAGGAAAGAGGCAAATTTGGAACTACTTTCTAAATTTACATTGGAAGAAAAAATTTTATTAAAAAGATTTTTACTTGAAATTTTAACTTAAAAAGGGGGGGATTTTATGGGTTATGATGTCTACAAAAAATTGGCCAATGTTTTGGATTCCCTGCCACAGGGATTTCCGCCAACTCCAGATGGGCTTGAGATCAAGATTTTAAAAAAGATATTTACACCAGAAGAGGCAGAACTATTTTGTGATTTAAAGCTAAAATTTGAAACTGTGGACCAGATAGCAGAAAGGACAGGAAAAGACAAGGAATATCTTGAGAAAAAACTAACTGAGATGTGGAAAAAAGGTGAAATCATGGGGGTAGACTTAGGTGGCACAAAGCTCTTTAAAATGCTACCCTACATGGTAGGTATCTATGAATATCAAGTAAATAGGATGGATGCAGAACTTGCCAAGTTATGCGAAGAATATATGCCGTATGTAGGTAAAAGGTTACTTGGCAAATCCCCCAGGCTCATGCAGGTGCTTCCAGTACAGGAACACATAAAAGCAGATCAAGAGGCACTACCTTTTGAAAAGGTTTCTGAGATAATAGAAAGTGGGAAGTCATTTGCAGTGGCCCAATGTATATGTAAAAAGGAAAGGGGACTCCTTGGACATCCATGTTCAAAGCCCCAAGAAGTTTGTCTTGCTGTTGCTAAAATACCAGGGGTTTTAGAACAATTTGATCATTGGGGACGTCCAATAACCAAACAAGAGGCATATGATATCTTAAAGATGTCAGAAGAGGCAGGTCTTGTTCACCTCACCTTTAACACCCAAAACGATGAATATTTTATATGTAATTGTTGTGGGTGCTGTTGTGGGGTTCTCAGGGCAATAAATAAATTGGGCATAACCGATGCAGTCAATTCCAGGTATAGGGCCAAGATCGATCCTGACCTTTGTGAGGGATGCGGTCTATGTAAGGAAGAAAGGTGTCAAGTGAATGCAATAACTGAAGAACACGGAGTTTATAAGGTTGATGAAGATAGGTGTATTGGATGTGGACTTTGTGTGAGCACATGCCCTGCTGATGCAATTAAATTAATCAAAAAACCAGAAAAATGGACACCTCCTCCAAAAAATGAAAATCAATGGTTAGATTTAAGGGCAAAAGAGGTAGGTGTAGACCTATCAAAATACCTGTAAAACTTTAAATCCATATATAAACCTAGGAGGAATTCATGAAGGATCCTATTTTTCAACCTATTAAAATAAAAAATATAGAGGTCAAAAACAGGATTTACCTACCAGCCATGCATCTCAACATGGCAGATAAATATTTTGTGACAGAGAAATTAAAGGCATTCTATAGGGTAAGGGCCAAAGGAGGCGCTGGGCTAATCTGTGTTGGATATGCCACTGTTGATGAAAAATCTGGAACTCCTCTAAATATTGGGGCACACAAAGATGAATACATCCCAGGACTCAGGGAGCTAGCCCAAGAGATAAAACAATACGGGGCAGTCTCCTGTATCCAACTCAATCATTCAGGGAGATACAACCACTCTTTTTTCTTAAATGGGGAAAAACCGGTGGGCCCCTCACCAGTTCCATGTAGGCTTACCAAAGAAACCCCAAAGGAGTTGACTACTGAAGAGATCGAAGAGATTATACTATCCTTTGGAAAGGCTGCAAAAAGGTGTAAAGACGCTGGGTTTGACTGTGTAGAAATCCTAGCTGGTACTGGGTATTTAATAAGTGCGTTTTTATCCCCCATTACAAACAAGAGGGAAGATGATTATGGGGGGTCCTTTGAAAACAGGATGCGATTTGGAATAGAGGTACTTAAAAGTGTACGTAAATTTGTTGGAGAAGACTTCCCTGTAATAGTTAGATTAAATGGAAATGACCTCATGGAAGGTGGGATTGGTAGAGAAAACATGAAGGTCTTTGCAAAAAAATTAGAACAAGAAGCAGGGGTAGATGCATTTTGTATAAATGTGGGATGGCACGAGGCAAGGGTTCCTCAACTTACCCCATCTGTGCCCAGAGGGGGTTTTGCATACCTTGCAAGGGAGATGAAGGAGACAGTAGAGGTACCTGTTATTGCTAGCCACAGGATCCATGACCTAGACCTGGCAAGGGAACTTATTATTGATCATATGTGCGATATGGTTGCAATGGGACGGCCCTTAATTGCAGATCCAGAGCTACCCAATAAGGCAAAGGATGGCAGGGAAGATGAAATAATACATTGTGTAAGCTGTGGTCAGGGGTGTTTTGACCACGTATTTCAACTAAAGCCTGTGGAATGTTTAGCAAACCCAATGGCAGGACATGAAACTGAATATGATTTATCAAAGACAGACAAACCCAAAAAGGTCCTTGTTATAGGAGGCGGTCCTGGGGGAATCTGGGCAGCTCTTGGGGCATCCATGAAAGGACACAAGGTAATTTTATGGGAAAAATCAGATAGATTAGGAGGACAACTAAACATTGCAGGACTTCCTAAGGGCAGGGAAGAATTTTTAGTGCTTGCAGAACACCTGGAAAATATAGTATTTAACAGTGAAATAGAAGTTCACCTAAATAAAGAGGCAAACATAGAAGACATAAAAAGGGAAAGACCTGATTGGATAATAATTGCAACTGGGGCATCTCCTATTACACCGCCAATACAAGGGGTGGATATGGATCATGTACACCAGGCCTGGGATGTACTAGAAGGAAAGGCATATGTTGGAAGAAGGGTCGTTGTAATTGGGGGAGGCGCAGTAGGGGTTGAGACTGCCCTAGACCTTGCAGAAAGGGGCACCCTTGATGGAGAGGACCTCAAATTCTTACTTATAAATGATGTAGAAGACCCTAAACATTTAAAAGAACTCTGTATCAAGGGGACAAAAGAGATAACACTTATTGAAATGTTAGATTCCATTGGAAAGGATATTGGAAAATCCACAAGATGGACCATGATGAGGGATATGAAGATCTTTGGCGTAAAACATTATACTCATACCAAGGCCCTTAAAATTACAGACAAAGGTGTTGAAGTGGATATGAAGGGAGAGAGAAAGTTGCTCCCAGCTGATTCAGTGGTACTCGCTGCTGGGTCTAAGTCAAACAATAAATTAGGAGATGAGATCAAGTCCTTAGACATACCATTTACTATAATTGGAGATGCCAATAAGGTGGCACAGGCAATTAATGCTATACACGATGGTTTTAAGGCTGGTATCTCAATTTAAAAAAAAGGGGGCCTTGGGCCCCTTTAAACTAAGCACACAGGCTTATTTTAAAACATGTGCATAGCCCTAATAGCATATAAATATCACCGAGATTATCCTTTGATAATCCTATCAAACAGGGATGAATTTCAAAATCGCCCAACTATTTGTGCCCATTTTTGGACAGAATATCCCCATATCCTAGCTGCTAAGGACATGGAGCAAGGAGGAACATGGTTTGGTATTAATAAAAATGGCCGTATTGCATTACTCACTAATTTTAGGGGCCCAGGAGAGATGGATCCTAAAAAAAAGACCAGGGGATTTTTGGTTATAGATTTTTTAAAACAAAATACCCCTCCCTCTACATATCTCAGAGAGTTGAGGCATACAGCCAGGTTATATAATGGATACAACTTGATCTTTGGAGATCTTGAGCAAATATTATTCTATAATAATGTTAAAGAGATAATCAAAAGATTAGATACTGGTATACACGTATTAAGTAATGGTGTACTGGATGAGATGTGGCCCAAGTGTATTAGATTAAAAAAACTATTTTTAGAGTCTATTTCAACTTGCTCTCCTATATCTATTAATTCTCTATTTAATATATTAACTGACAAAAAAAGATTTCCTGACCACCAATTACCTGATACTGGTGTTGGATTAGATAAGGAAAGATTCTTGTCCCCCATATTTATCAAAGATCCAACTTATGGCACTAGGACATCTACTATACTCACGATAGATCATCAAAGAGCCGTTAGGTTTATAGAAAGGACTTACCAACCTGCCAGAGATGATATATGGGAGCAAAGGGAATTTTCCTTTATCATTGGACAACCTACAACTATTATCTAATTTTTGGGTCCTAGTCTGAAAATGAAACTTTTTTATCTCTACCTAAAATAGAGGCTTTCAGATATTTCTCAAGTTCTTTTTTCTTGTCCAATGAGAGTTCAGGGCAGTCATCTACCCCTTTAACACCTTGGCAGACCATAGTTGCAAATACCATACAGGTTGGACAATTGCACTTCCTACAATTGGTTTTAGGGAGTATTTTCAAGACCTCAAGTGGCTGGGGCTTTTTTGGGACGTCATAAGTGGGCTCAATATTGTCCTTATTTTCCCATATTTCATTAATCTGTCTCACAATCCAATTTGCTATCTTATTTGCCTCTTGTTCATCTTTTATGGCATTTATAGCTATTTTATGGGGGTGTACTGTAAGTAGTTTACCATGTATTTTAAAGGTAACATATGGTGGATTGTCAGAACAAAAATCTCCTCCAAGTTCTGCATTCAAATAAGGTATAACATCGGAAAGATCTGCATCCACATGAATTATACAATGTACTCCCTCTTGCATTGGATTGCACTTAGATTTTAAAATCTCTCTCTCCCATTTTTGTATTAACATAAACCACCTCCCACTTTATATTAAACCCTTTGCACAAAACTAATTTAAGCCCATAAAACCAGCAGCTATCCAATTGGTATATGCAAAGAGTTGTTTTAAATGTCTTGGTTTTGTCTTTAATGAAAATTTACCACCAATAATACCCCCTATTACAGTAATTATTGCAAGGGGAATTGCAATTCTAGGATCAAAATCTCTCATCAGTGCATGACCTGTAAATCCCATAAACTATCCCTTTATCCTCATATAAACAGGTTTTGGGGTGAGTAACTCTATAAACTCTTCAATGGATTTAAAGAGCATTTTTACGTTATTATATCCCTTTTCCAGGAGATAAACATAGATAAAGGCAGACCTAACAGCACAAGTACAAAATACAATGATTAGCTTATCGTGGGGGATCTCATCCAGTCGATCAGGTATCTCATTTACTGGTATATGATGGGCAAATGGGAACCTAAAAAGGCTCAACTCCTCATTGGTGCGGACATCTAGAAAAAACACATTATCTTTTCCTATTAGCTCAACTGCCCGTTCAGGACTGATCCCATGCTTTCCAGTGCCAAAAAATTCTATATCCATATCTCTTAATAAGGAATCTAATCTCATAACCTTACTCCTTTTTTTTGGGTTGGGAACCTAATGGTTTGTTGGTCATTTTGCCAAATGAGAATTATAAAAAAAGGAGTGTTGTGTCAATAATTTAATTAAAAAACAATTAATAATAGACTATTGAGGACCCAAAGGATCTCCTTGGCACCAAATATATCTTATCTAAAAATTATCAAATAAGGTGAGAAACTCTAATAAAAAATGGTCGCCTTTATAATACTCTTATTAATCCTTTTCTTAGGAGTTGACCATTTAATGGTTCATTGGTAATTCTGCCAAACAAGAATTAAAAGGAGGGTCTAATATCAATGATCTCTTTTGAAGAGGCAGAAATAAGGGCCAAGATAATCAAGGCCCTGTCCCACCCAATCAGGCTTATGGTGGTGGACCTGTTAAAAGAGGGTGAAATAAAATTTTCTGATATTTGTGAAAAGTTCGATGTAGATAAATCCACTATCTCAAAACATCTTGCAATATTAAAAGAGGTTGGGATATTATCATCAAAAAAAATACAAAAACAAGTAATTTATAAATTGGAAATACCTTGCGTAATAGATTTTTTTGAGTGTTCAACCAAGGTTATAAAACACAATATGCAAAGACATAAGACTGTTATAGAGAGTGCAGAAGGGGATTTTTAGTCTATTATACCCCAAACATATTTTTCCCAGGTCTATAACTGACCTCAAAAACAGGTACTCATTTTTGAGTAAGTATTTTTTCCAACTTTTTTGCAATTTTTTTAACAATTAAAAGGGCCTGATTTTCATCTTCTTCTAATGCAATACGCATTATATCTTGTACCTCTTTTATGTCCAATGTAATAACTGTATCTTTTATCTTCATATTACATTTCCTCTATAAATTTATAATAGTTATCATCTTTTTAAGCTATAAAATATTCCCCTTTCCTGTTTACTTGTTATAATTTTACCATCCTTATCTAATACATCTAAATATTTATTAAGCTCATTAATATGTATACCTAATATCTCTGTTAAATCATACACTGTACATGGTCTTCTTGCTATAGTTTCAATAATAGCAGTTTCTATATCTTTTCTATATGACTTTATTTTTTTCCTTTTATTAGATGATGCTATTACTTCAACATTATCTAGTTTTAAAATATCTACCACATAATCCAATTCTGACCTCGTTGCACCCTTTAAATTCTTTACAGTACCTGGTCTATCCAATGTATTTAGCTGGACTGTATCAGGATTTATATCTAAAATTATTTCTCTGAGCTTAATTAGCTCCTGTGTTGTATCATTATAACCTGGTAAAATAAATACCTCTAACCAAATTTTTCCCTTAAATTCTTTTCTAAACTCAATCAATCCTTTGATATATTTATCTATAGTTAAATTTTTTGCTGGTCTATTTATTTTATTAAACACATCCTGTGTTGCAGCATCTAGAGAGGGCAAAACAACATCTGCCCCTTTTATCTCATCCCTCACAGTTTTGTGAAACAGCATTGTCCCATTTGTGAGCAAAGCAACAGGGATATCAGGCTTATTTGTCTTTATAAATTCAAGGATTTCACCTATTTTAATATTCAAAGTAGGTTCTCCTGAACCTGAAAAAGTAATATAGTCAGGATCAGGATTTTTTTCAAAATAACTAGCAAGCTCTTTTTTTATGTCCTGTGCCTTGATGTATTCTCTTCTTTCAAGGGTCAGATTAGTTGTCTTTCCTACCTCACAATAAACACAGTCTAAAGAACATATCTTTTTTGGTATTAAATCTATTCCCAAAGACATACCTAACCGCCTTGAAGGCACAGGGCCAAATATATGTTTATACATTTTTCATATCTCCATATCCTTATTGATTTTTTTATCAAGACCATAAAATGGTAAAACTTTTGATGAGTATAGGAAAAGGAAAATAGAAACACAAGATATAAAAATTAGTTGACAAACTTATCTCTAAATATTAGTTAGATTAACAAAACAATTTATGAAGTATCTAAGTATATAAATAAGACCCATGGGAAAAAAGTCAAAAAACAAATTATCTAAGTCCATTACCCCAACTATGGAAGACTATTTAGAAGCAATAGTCAACCTAGAAAAGGAAAAAAAGGTAGTAAGGGTAAAGGATATTGCCAGTAAAATGGGCGTTCGTATGCCCACTGTAACTAGTATGCTCAAGAATTTATCTCAATCTAACTTAGTAGAATACGAGAGATATGAATATATTGAACTAACAGAAAAAGGCCGAAAAATAGGTGAGGAAATAGATAGACGGCACCAATCTTTGAAAAAATTCCTTGAACATATCCTTGGGATTGATCCAGAAATAGCAGAACAAGAAGCATGTAAAATGGAACATACTGTAAGCACAAACACCCTTAATAGATTCGTGGAGTTCATGAACTTTATTGAGTCCTGTCCTAGGGCAGGAAAGGGATGGCTTGAATACTTTCACCAATACAGAAAGCATGGAAAAGATAGGGCCACCTGTATAAAATATATGCAAGACTTTGAAAACCTTTTTAAAAAATATATGCAAGAAATAAAAATGGAGGTGAACGGACAATGAGAAAACTCTCTCAAGTAAATGCAGGAGACGAAGTTGTCCTAATGGATATACTTGGAGGCAGATGTGTTAGGTCAAAATTATTTAATATGGGACTTACCCCTGGACTAAGGCTTAAAATAATCACCAAAAATACATCAGGCCCAATTGTATTAAAGGTCAGGGACTTTAGATTGGCATTGGGACGGGGTATGGCCGAGAAAATCATGGTAAAATAATTTTTTTTCGTCTTTAAGTTAGACTATTCTAACTTTAATAAAATTATCTAATAATAAAACAAGGAGGATAAACTATGGACATCAGATTGAATGAAATGAATACAGGAGAACAAGGAAAAATAATAGGTTATGGTTCAGGTGATAAAAAATATTTGGACAGGATATTTGCCATGGGGCTTACCATAGGGACTGAATTTGAAATAATACGAGTTGCCCCTTTAGGAGATCCAGTGGAGATCAGTGTAAGAGGATTTAATATGTCTCTTAGGAAGCAAGAAGCAAACATATTATTGGTGCAAAGGAGGAAAAAATGAAGAGCATGACCATTGGACTTGTTGGCAATCCTAATTGTGGAAAGACTACACTTTTCAATCAACTTACAGGTGCAAATCTCAAGGTTGGCAACTGGCCTGGAGTAACTGTAGAAAAAAAGACAGGAACTTATAGTTATGAGGATGTAAAAATAAATGTAATAGACCTTCCAGGAATTTATTCTCTATCTGCAAGTTCATTAGATGAAACAATCGCAAGGGATTATATACTATCAAAACAAGCAGACGTAATAATAAACATAATAGATAGTTCTAATTTAGAACGAAATTTATATTTGACATTTCAATTAATGGAAATGAGAGTCCCTGTAATAATTGCACTTAATATGATTGATATATCTAAGAAACGAGGAGTAAAAATCGATGCAAACACTATAAAAACTATATTAAAATGTCCTGTTGTCCCTATAATTGCAAAGAATGGTCATGGTATTCAAGAATTAAAACAAGTAATTTATAATACAGTAATTAATAAAGAGGAAGTTACCTTTAGAATAGATTATAGTCCTGGACTAAGGTGGGGTATAGAGAAATTAAGGTCCATTATACCTGACAGTATAGAAAATATAGATAAGGATTGGATTTCCCTAAAGTTGTTAGAAGGTGATGAAAAAATTTTATCTAATTTAAAAATTAAGTCATATAGTGTTTTAGAGGAAGTTGTAGAAAAGATAAAACAAAAAACTGGGATGGATAGCGATGCATTTGTTGCTTATTCTAGATATATGGCAATAGAAGATCTATGCAAAAAAGCTATAAAGACGCGGGGTGAAATTAAAAAAAGTATTACAGATACTATTGATTCAATAGTGTTAAATCGTTATTTAGGGATACCTATATTTTTATTTGCAATGTATCTTACTTTTATGTTTACTATCAATGTTGGTGGATGTTTTATTGATTTTTTTGATATATTATTTGGTACAATTTTTGTGGATGGTTTATCTCATCTTTTGACGAATCTGCATTTTCCTGAATGGCTTGTCACAGTGCTTGGTAGTGGAGTTGGGGGTGGAATACAAACTGTGGCCACCTTTATTCCTCCAATAGGGTTTATGTTCTTGTGTCTTTCTGTTTTAGAAGATTCAGGGTATATGGCCAGAGCTGCCTTTGTTATGGACAGGCTTATGAGAGCAATTGGATTGCCTGGCAAGGCATTTATTCCAATGTTAGTGGGTTTTGGGTGTAATGTGCCAGCCATTATGGCCACAAGGACATTGGAAAATGAAAGAGACAGACTTCTCACTATAGCCATGAATCCATTTATGTCTTGTGGTGCCAGGCTTCCTGTGTATGCACTTTTTGCAGCAGCCTTTTTTCCTCAAGGTGGAAATAATTTAATATTTTTCTTGTATTTAATTGGAATTTTGATGGCTATAGTTACAGGGCTTTTATTAAAAAATACTGTATTAAAAGGAGAAATCACTCCGTTTGTTATGGAACTTCCGCCCTATCACATGCCAAGTATTAAGGGGGTTTTGGTTCACACATATGACAGATTAAAGGTGTTTCTTATGAAAGCAGGCAAGATTATTGTTATTATAGTGATGATTTTGAGTTTTTTAAATTCAATTAGTACAGAAGGAACCTTTGGGCATGAAGACACTGGGGCTTCTGTATTAGCAAAAATTGGCAAGACCATTACCCCTGTATTTCATCCCTTAGGAATAGAAAAAGATAATTGGCCTGCCACAGTTGGATTATTTACAGGAGTATTTGCAAAAGAAGCAGTTGTTGGAACGCTAAATTCTTTATACAGTGGTGAGGTAAAATCTGAAACTGATATGGAAGGGAGTAATTCTTTTGATTTAACTCAGGGAATATATGATGCCTTTAAGTCCATTCCTGATAACCTATTAGGGCTTGTATCCACAATCACAGATCCCCTTGGGATACGGGCCACAACAGATGAGGCTCAGGCAGAGGTCAAAAAGACTACCTTTGGGATCATGCAAACCCATTTTCATGGAAAAATTGGCGCATTTGCATATCTTCTGTTTGTACTTCTCTATATCCCATGCCTTGTAGCTGTTGCCACAATCTATAGGGAAGCTGGAGCTAGATGGGCTATATTTATTGTAACATATACCATAGGCCTTGCATGGTCCATGTCTACTCTATTTTATCAGCTTGCTACCTTTAATATACATCCTGTTTCTTCAATTGCATGGGTTGCGTGTATAGGGTTGTTCTTTTTGACTGGATTTTACCTACTAAAAATCAAAGGGAAAAAATTACTAGCCATAAATACCTTAAAAAATACTCATACAGGATGTGCAAATTGCACAAACAATGGTATATGCCCAATGTCTGCTAACCATTAAAAATAGTTTAAGGTTTATACACAAACAGTATTAAACTAACATATGGCCTGTTATGGATTTTGTTCCGTGGCAGGCTATTTTTTAATTTTGACATACTCTTATAAAAAATATTAGATAACTTTGACGCACAATTTTTCCTTGACACAGTAAATTAACAAAAAAAGGGAGTAAAAAGATATGTTAAAAGATATGTTGATACCTAGCATAGGATTGTCACTATTTATCGTATGTCCAAGAATGGCTGCTATGGTCTATATTATTGCAAAAAATTCTTCAACTTCTTTAATATCAACTGCTTTGATAGGTACAATCCTTTCAATTCCATTAATTCTTATAATGGTCATGATATTTGCAAAATTTGGCCTATGGGCTGCTCTTGGCTTTTGTGTGTTAACAGATCTTGGTGCTGCTTTTGCTATGAAACAAATAAGCATTAGGGCTGGCATAGAGACCTTTATTGTGGCAATCTTTGTTATTGTTGGAGTAAAGATCGCCCCATATATATCGAATATATTTATAAAATAGATCCTAAAAAGAGTATTTTTAATTTCCACATATTTCTCTACAAAAAATATTAAATAACTATGACACATAATTTTGTGTTAACACGGTAAATTAACTTAAAAGATATATAAAAAACTTTAGCGGTATTTTTATATAAGAAAATCTGTTACCAAATGAGGTTTGACGATTATAGTGTCTCAGATATCCCAAAAAGGTATTTAATCTGGTTTTAAACAATTCCTAAAGGTTTGATTTATCCTAATAGGATACCCCCCATTATAAAATACGTACAAAATTTGACATTTTCTAAAAGTTGAACAATAAAATTATTGTTCATATAAAATTTTAATTGTGAACATTCACGTTATTTCAGGCAACAGTTTAAAATTTTTATGTAATTTATAAGAGTTATCAATAACTCAAATCAATATGCAGTTTCCAAAACTTTAGTTTGTTAATACTTTAAGGTCTAAAGCAACCCAAAAAAGGAGGTTAACCATGGATGTTTTTAACGAAACAAGGAGTTTTGATCCAGCAGCACAGAAGATGTTAAAAATTGCTGATAAAAATAATTATGAAACTGTCTGGGATAGATTGGAAAAGCAACAACCCCAATGTGGATTTGGCTTATTAGGAGTCTGCTGTAGAAATTGCGTAATGGGGCCATGTAGAATTGACCCCTTTGGCGAAGGTCCTGAAAAGGGAGCCTGCGGGGCAACCGCTGATACAATTGTTGCAAGGAATTTATGTAGATTCATTGCAGCTGGCGCAGCGGCCCATTCTGATCATGGGAGAAGACCTGCTATCCTGTTAAAGGAAATTGCTGAAGGCAAAAACAAAAATTATTTTATTAAAGATGAAATTAAATTAAAAAATGCGGCAAAAAGATTGGGAATTGAAGTTGAAGGAAAATCAATAAATGAATTAGCAAAGGAAGTTGCTGAGATAGCCCTTAATGATTATGGGAAGCAGGATTCTAATCCAATAAAATTTTTTCAAGGCTATGCTCCAAAAAAATTAAAAGAAAAACTATCAAATCTTGAAAATGTTCTATCTGAAAAGCTAAATAAGAGAATTGGGATTATCCCAAGAAATATAGACAGAGAAATTGTTGATATAATGCATAGGACACATATTGGGGTTGATAATGGACCACTATCGTTAGTTATGCAAGGAATTAGAGCTGCTCTTGGAGACGGTTGGGGTGGGTCTTTAGTTGCAACAGAGGTGCAAGATATTTTATTTGGAACCCCAAAGGTCCATTCAGTTCAGGCAAATTTAGGTGTATTAAAAGAAAATAAAATAAATATTGTTATTCATGGCCATGAGCCTGTGCTTTCTGAAAAGATAGTTGAAGTTTCTCAACGTCCAGAATTAATTGAATATGCAAAATCAAAGGGCGCAGAAGGGATAAATATAGTTGGCATGTGCTGTACTGGAAACGAAATTTTAATGAGACATAATGTTGCAATTGCAGGAAATGAACTACATCAGGAACTTGCAATAATCACAGGTGCAGTAGAGGCAATGATCGTAGATGTTCAATGTATTTTTCCTGCCCTTGCAAATCTTTCAAATTGTTTTCACACAAAATTTATAGCTACAAGCGACCAAGCTGCATTTCCAGGCTCAATTCACATACAGTTTGAAGAAGAAAAAGCAGATGAAGTCGCTGAAAACATAATAAAACTTGCCATTGATAATTTCCCTAATAGGGACAAAAATAAGGTTAATATCCCAGAAGAAAAGAAAGAAGCATTAGTTGGGTTCAGCACTGAACAGATTGTAGAGGCCCTTGGAGGCACCCCTGAACCAATTGTTAATGCAATAAAAGATGGCAAGATAAAGGGAATTGCAGGAATTGTTGGATGTAACAATCCTAAAGTTACACAGGATTATTTTCATATAAATTTAACCAAAGAACTCATAAAAAGAGATATTTTAGTTATTGGAACAGGATGTTGGGCCATTGCATGTGCTAAAGCAGGGCTACTTACTCTTGATGCAAAAGAATTAGCAGGAGGGGGATTAAGATCTGTTTGTGAAACACTTAAAATTCCACCAATCTTACATATGGGAAGTTGTGTAGATTGTTCAAGGATGCTGGTTTTAGCAGGAGCTGTTGCAGATTATTTAGGTGTAGATATTTCTGACCTCCCATTGTTTGGATCTGCTCCAGAATGGATGACTGAAAAAGCAGTGTCCATTGGAACATATTTTGTAGCAAGTGGAATCCCTGTTCACCTATGGCCGATTCCACCTATTATGGGATCACAGGAAGTTGTAAAGATCTTGACTGAAACTGCAAAAGATGTGTTGGGGGGATATTTTGTTGTAGAACAGGATTATAAAAAAGCTGCAGATATAATGGAGAAAGAAATAATTGAAAAGAGAAAAAAATTGTTAGGTGAATAAAATGAAAAGATATGTAATTATTGGTTGTGGGAATGCAGGTCTAACCTGCGCAAAGACCTTAAGAAGCCATGATCTAGATGCTCAGATTACCATAATTTCAGATGAGGATTATCCACCATATTGTAGATGTTTGCTCACCTATTATATTGAAAATAAGGCAGATGAAAAGATATTATTTGAAAAAAATGAATCCTCGATAAAAAGAATGAATCTAAATTATTTGCGGAATGAAAAGGTTGAATTTATTGAGCCTAAAAAAAATAGGGTCAGGCTGAGTTCTGGGAAAAAATTGTATTATGATAAACTGTTCATTGGTGCTGGTGCCTCACCAAAAAAAAGTTTTTTTAAAAGTGATAATTCTATTTTAACTACAAATCTAAGAAAATTTGATGATGCAAAAAAAATAAAGGATAACTTCTCAAAAGGAAGCGTTGCTGTGGTGGAAGGAGGAGGTTTGGTTAGCTTAAAGACATTGGTGGCATTGTATGAAATTGGAGTCAAGGTCTTTTGGGTTGTGGGTTCTCCTTATATTTTGTCCTTTTTAATAGACAGAGATTCATCTAAGATTCTTGAACATATCATTACCTCTCATGGGATAAAATTGATTAAAGGCGCAAGAATTGTTGAAATCAAGAATAAAATCGTTAAGCTAAATAATGAATACGAGATTAAAGCAGATGGGGTAATAGTAGGCAAAGGGGTTGCAGCAAATAAAATTCCTTCTGATACTTATATTGAATTTGATGATGGTTATCTGGTCAATGATTTTTTTGAAACAAGTATAGAGAATGTATATGCAGGCGGAGATTGTGCAAAAATATTTGACAAAGCCCATAATAAGATATGGAAAGTTGCATTATGGCCAGTTGCTGGAACTTCTGGACTTTTTGCAGCCAAGAATATGATAAATCTAAAGACAAAATTTAAAGGAGCTGTGCCTGCAAATTCATTTAGTGTTTTCGACAACGACATAATTGCTGCAGGAAAAAAGAAGATTGAAAAAAATGAAACAGGGAATTTTTATGAATATTCAGAAAAGAAAAATAATGTTTTTAAAAAGTTTATTTTTGATAAAAATAACAATCTAAAAGGCTTTGTTTTTATAAATGATATATTCAACGCTGGATCGTATTATTATAAGATTAAATAGGGGGTTAAGTTAAAATGAAAGAGATTCTAATAGATATAGATAAGTGTATGGGATGTAAATCCTGTGAAATTGCGTGCAGGATTGAGCATTCTTTGTCAAAGAATTTATTTGATGCAATTTTTGAAGAAAAATTGCCTCAAAAAAGAATCTTTGTTGAAAATATTGAAAAACATCCAGTTCCAATCCAGTGCAGGCATTGTGAAGATGCTCCATGTATTATGGCATGTATGACTGGAGCGCTATATAAGGACGAGAATAATATAACCTGTTATGATGAATCGATTTGTGTTGGATGCTTTATGTGCGTAATGGTTTGTCCATTTGGAATAATAAACAAAGATATATATGCAAAAAAAATAGTCAAATGCGATAGATGTCCAGATAGGGATATCCCAGCCTGTGTTGAAGCCTGTCCAACAAAGGCTCTAACATTTAAAGATGTTAAAGAATTTTCTTTTGAAAAGAGGACAAAATATTTAACAGAATTCATGCAACACAATAATCAAAATTAAGCTCTTTATGACATCCCTGATAGGGTAGGTATGTGAGGGGAAAGTAGGCTTCCCCCCTTCAGGTCCTATCCTAACATCCGTCTTTATAAGTTTTTTCCCGACTTTGACAGTTAACGGAGCAAAGAATTAATAATATTAGTCAGTTATAATTTTAGAGATGAGGGAATTTTCCCTACATGGTTTTTTGGGACATAGAGAGGTAGTCTTTTATTTCTTGTTCTGAGACTATGTTCTTTAGGGTCTTTAT
>JALWFY010000092.1 GCA_027013815.1 Desulfohalobiaceae bacterium
CGTGGATCAGAAATTCCCAATCTACTTTTATTTCCCTTAATTGTTTTTCTTTTTCTGTTATAGAGGATGTAATCTTTTCTGGTACTAGCTCATATTCTTCCAAGTAATCTGGAATAAACACCTCAAATGAAAATCTCTGTTTTATTTTTTGGGCAAGTATATTTTGAGATTCATATTCACCATGTATTAGAAATATTTTCATATTGGGATTTTTAAAATTTTCAAGCCAATCAAGGAGTTGTCCTTGATCTGCATGTGCAGAAAAACCATTTATTGTAAATACCTTTGCATTTACCTGGGTATCTTCACCAAATATTTTAACTACCTTGGCCCCATCCACTATTCTCCTTCCAAGGGTGCCTTGGGCTTGAAAGCCCACAAATACAACAGAAGCTCCTTTTTTCCACAAGTTGTGTCTTAAGTGGTGTTTTATCCTACCCGCATTTGCCATGCCACTTGCAGAAATAATGATTGCAGGTTCATGTAAATCATTTAGCCTTATAGAATCTTCAGTGGACAGGGAGAACTTTAGGTTCGGTATACTTAGGGGATTTTCGCCTTTTTTAAAGAGATTTTTTGATTCCTCGTCAAAGTATTGATGATATCTGTCAAATATCTTTGTGGCCTTTATTGCCAGGGGGCTGTCTAAGTATATTGGTATTGATGATGGAATTTTATTTTGTTTGAGTAAATAATATAAAGAATACAATATCTCCTGTGTCCTTTCCACTGCAAATGCAGGGATAATAGTCTTTTCATTGTTGTTATAACTATAATTAATAGCCTCTGCCAACTCATCCAATGTTGCATCTTCGTCTTTATGGAATCTATTTCCATAGGTGGATTCCAAAAATAAAAAGTCTGCATAATCTACCTTTGCAGGGTCCCTTACAATGAATTGATTGGGCCTTCCCAAGTCTCCAGAAAATACTACTTTGTATTTTTTGTCCCCTTCATGGACAAATGTCTCTATTATAGATGATCCTAGGATGTGACCTGCATCTAAGAAATTAACCTCTAACCCATCACATGGGGAAAATATATGATTATATCCAATTGCCTTTAATAAAGGAATAGAATTTTCAGCATCTATTTCTGTGTATAGGGGTTCTAAAAGTTTTCTTCCCTGTCTTTTTCTCTTCTTGTTTTTCCATTCTATTTCACTCTCTTGCACATGGGCACTGTCTTTTAACATTATCTCCAAGAGCTCACGTGTGGGATGGGTGGTATACACTTTTCCTTTAAATCCATGTTTTACAAACTTGGGTATAAGACCTGAATGGTCTATGTGTGCATGGGTCAATAAAATAAATTCTGTATCCTGTATTCCATAGAGATCAGTATTTAAATTCCTCTCCTCTATGTCCCTATTTCCTTGATGCATTCCACAATCTACACAAAACCTATGTCCATTTAACTCTACCTTAAAACAAGATCCAGTAACTGTCCTTGCTGCACCTAAAAATTTTATTTTCATAAAGCCTCCTAGGAAGATTGTAGGTTGAGATAATTATTTTGTAAATTATGTAAATTAAAATTATATTATATTAAATTAAATTTTTTTTAAAGCATTATACTTGAATTTTTATACAACTAACAGTAAACCTATTTCATTATATTATAATTCTAACCCTAAACAGGAGGGAATAGATATGAGAAGAAAATGGATGATTGTTTTTTTTGTATTTTTTTTGAGTGGAGCAATGTTTGTAACAACAGGATATTCAAAAAAAATTATATTAAGGGCACAGTCCAGTTATCCTGCTGGGTTGCCACAACTCTACGCACCTGCCAAACATTTTGTGGACCTGGTATATAAATTAACAGATGGTCAAGTAGAGATAAAACTGTATCCTGGGGGAGCCATTGTTCCTCCCAAACAGGTCTTTGACGCAGTACATTCAGGGATATTAGATATGGGATTTACATGGGCTGGATGGTGGCAAGGCAAGTTTCCAGCTGCACCCCTATTTGGGAATTCATATCCAAATGGGTTGCAGATGTATGAGATGTTGGGTTGGATATTCAATGGAGGGGGCCTCAAACTCTGGAATGAAATGTATAAGGGATATAATGTGGTAGTTCTTCCTCCATATGGGATGCTAGGTATTGAAGACTTTTCATGGTCAAAAAAGCCGATAAAATCTTTAAAGGACTTTAAAGGATTAAAATTTCGTACTGTGGGAATATGGGGTAAGTGCCTTGAAAAATTAGGTGCTCATGTGGTGAGTCTTGCTGGGGGAGAGGTATATCCTGCCCTAGAGCGGGGTGTTATTGATGCATGTGAATTTGCCACTCCAGCAATAGATAAAAAATTGGGATTTCAAGACATATGCCATTATTTAACTGTACCTGGTATACATGAGCCCTGTGCCCCATTAGAGACCCTGATGAATAAAAGGACATGGAATAGACTACCAGAAAACATCAAGGAGAAGATCAAGGTTGCACTTATGAGCTCTTGTTTTTGGGCAATTAATAAAGCGCTTAAGCAGGATGCAGATGCAATGAAATTCTTTTTATCTGATCCAGATCTACATGTAAGCAAGTTATCCCCTGAAATGATAAAAAAGATAACAAAAGTAGGATATGAGGTAATGTCAAATATTGCAAAGAAACATCCCTTTTTTGCAAAGGTATGGAAGTCCCAGATAGATTATAGGAAAGAGGTGGAACCATATGCATCATTGATCAGACTGCCATATCCTTATGGGAGATAATATACCTGTATTTAATGTAATAGATGTTTGCGGGGGATATATAAATGGATTGTATAGATAAGATTAATACGGTTATAAGCCGCATTATCTCATGGTTAGTCCTAATTTTAATTCTTGAACTTGTATATGATACAATAATGAGATATTTATTCAATGTAGCAGTGGAGTGGTCTTTTGATATATCTTATATGTTGTATGGTATAGTATTTATGCTGGCCATACCATATGTGGAACACATAAATAAGCATGTTAGGATTGAAGTTGTATACAACAGACTCTCTCCAAGGATTCAGATAGTCATAGATATAATTGGTTATATTTTTATATATCTTCCCGTATCTATAGCTCTTTTATACTTTGGGTGGAATTTTTTTTATGAATCATTCACATTACGTGAAACTTCAGGTGCTAGCATGTGGGCTCCACCTATTTATCCATTTAAGTTTATTATCCCATTAACTGGTTTTTTGTTGTTATTACAGACGATTTCTGAACTAATTAAGAGAATTCATATGGTTAGGAAAAAGCATATATAGGTTTTTAAAATGGCTATAAATTCTCACATACTTTTATTTATCTTATTTAGTGGATTATTAATTGGTTTATTTTTAGGACTTCCAGTTGGTTTTGTACTCCTTGGGATATCCATATTTGTTGGTTTCATGGGATTTGGCACCTCATTTTTTTCTATGATGATAATCAGGGTATTTGAGACCATGCACAACTATGTGCTGGTCTCGATTATTCTTTTTATCTTTATGGGAATTATGTTGGAGAAATCTGGTGCAGGTGAAAAATTATTTTCATCTATGCATATTTTATTTGGCAAATTAAAAGGAGGACTTGCCTTAGCAACAATAATTGTTTCTACGATCATGGCAGCGGCTACTGGTATAATGGGTGCTCCTGTGATCATTATGGGGCTATTTGCCCTTCCTGAGATGTTAAAAAGAGGATATGATAAGGCCCTTAGTTGCGGGACCATTTGTGCTGGGGGGACCTTGGGAATCCTTATTCCACCAAGTATTATGCTGGTTGTTTATGGACCAATGGCTGGGATATCTGTTGGAAAATTGTTTTTAGGGGCCCTCTTTCCAGGGCTATTGTTGTCTTTTTTATATTGCATATATGTGTTAATAAAATGTCATATAAGGCCAGAGATGGGTCCTTCAATTGAAAACACGGATATTTGTTTTAAAGATAAATTATATCTTTTTTTTACCTCGCTTTTCCCTACTCTTTTTCTCATATTAGCAGTACTTGGGTCCATTTTTTTTGGGGTCGCTGCGCCAACAGAAGCGGCAGCAGTTGGTAGTCTTGCATCAATAGTCCTTGCCATGTTCTATGGTCGTTTTAGCATAAAGATGTTAAAAGATGCTG
>JALWFY010000093.1 GCA_027013815.1 Desulfohalobiaceae bacterium
CATCCACGGGGATAGGTCTACTGTCACCAACCCGTTCAATGACCTTTTCTTCTAAAACCCGGAGTAATTTTACCTGCATGGCCTCTGGAAGGTCTCCAATCTCATCTAAAAAGATATCCCCCCCATTTGCAATCTCAAATCTACCCTTCCTGGTCTTAACTGCACCAGTAAACGCCCCTTTTACATGACCAAATAGCTCTGATTCAAAGAGCCCTTCAGCAAGTGCTGCACAATTTACCTTTACAAATGGACCGTTTTTCCGCTCCCCTAACATGTGTATGGCATTGGCCACAAGTTCCTTACCAGTCCCTGACTCCCCATAAATTATAACTGGAACATCTGTCTTTGCTGCATTCTTTATCAAATGAAATACCTTTTGCATTGGCGGGGAATTTCCCACAATGCCCAAAAATCCGTCTTCCCCCCTTAGCTGTCTTCTAAATTCTTCAATCTGTTTTTCTTTTTTAAATATCTCTGTGAGGTCTGTAACAGTTTCCACTGCACCTAGGACATTTCCATCGTCATCATATAAAATAGTGGCATTCTTGAGCACTGTGATCCTAACACCATCCTTTCTCCTTAAAACGCACTTTCTTTTTTTTACATCTTTACGCCTAAAAAGGTCACACCAAAATCCATCACTCCCCCCTAAGATATTCACACACACATCGCAGTCCAATACCTTACAACGCTGCCCTATAAGCTCCTCTCTCTTATATTGAACCATCTCCTCAAAGGCCTTATTAACCGAGATAATTATCCCCTGGGGACTTACTATCATAAGGCCCTCTTGCATTGTCTCTACTACGATCTCCCAAAAATCTTTTATATGTTCTTTCATCTTCTCCACCATCAAGGATTATAGAATACTGTTTAATGATCTCACCATTTTTAATGTTAAAAATATGTTAATAACGTTAATAATTTTAACCTCAAAGTGATAACCCTCTTAACACATTTAAATCAACTTGTAAATACCAGTCTAAAATATTCAATAATTACAAATGAATTTACTAAAATAGAGTTTGGCATCTTATTTGCCTTAAAAGAATAAAGCAAAAAGAGGGCAAAGATATGCACATGGAGATGGACCTAAGAAACAATTGTTTTTGGCCAATAACTCTCCTTAAAATTGCTAAGAAAACCAAAGAGTTAAATAAGGGTGATAGTTTAGAGATAATCACTGATAACAAAAATACTATAGATTATATTTTAAATATCTTTAAATTTTACAACCCATTGTTAACAGAAGAAAATATTGAGGACAACATTGTTTATTATCGTATAATTTTAAGAAAATAGGAGGTACAAATTATGGCAGATCTAAATAACATCCAAGCACAGTCAACAGTAGATGCAAGGGGCAGTGCATGTCCTGGTCCCCTTCTAGAGGCAAAAAAGGGAATTGGTAAGGTAAAGATTGGAGAGATCTTAGAAATATATTCCAGTGATCCTGGGACAAGGTCAGATTTAAAGGCATGGGCTGACAAGGTAGGACACGAATATATGGGATATGTTGAGGCCGATGGGTATGATAAACACTATATAAAAAGAAACAAATAGGAATAATATTATGGCCCAAAACAATAAAGGAAAGATACTAATCCTGGCCACTGAGACATGTGCATATCCTGGAGCTAATGCAGTTGGCCAGGCCCATTCTACTTATCCTGCTAATACATATATTTTAAAGGTAAAATCCCCGGTGATGTTCCCTGAGGAGTTCTATATAAATTGTTTTGAAAAGGGCATTGACGGGATAATCATAATGTCATGTGGAGAAGAATGTCCATATCCTGGGGCCTATAAGGCCCTGGCAAAAAAAATAGACAATGTTTATCAAATAATGAAACAAAGGGATATAGACATAAAAAGATTAAAGCTTACAGCTATTTGCACAGTATGTATTAGAGCATTTTTAAAAGAAGTAAATGATATGAACAGGATTATAGAAGAGTTAGGGCCAGTGAATCCAAATTAAAATTATCTAGGTACATCTATAAAGGGAAAAGTTTATAGGTGTACCTGGGCTATATAAAAATTTTTTCTAGATTCAAACATAGTGAAAAACATTGTATTACAATTTTAAATCATTTCCTTATGTAGTTTTGGGGGAAAATTATGTCAGATAAAAACTTCAAATTTGATGCCCTGGTCATTGGTGGCGGTATTGCAGGACTACAATCTGCAATTGACCTTGCAGACCAGGATTTTAAAGTAGTGATTGTTGAAAAAAATCCGTCTATTGGTGGGAACATGATAAGACTCTCAAAGGTCTTTCCCACTTTGGATTGTGCTAGTTGTATCACAACCCCAAAAATGGCCGAGGCCGCCCATCACCCTAATATAACGATTCTAACATACTCAGAGGTAGTAGGACTTATCCATACAAATGGTCATTATGTAGCACAAGTATTAAAAAAGCCTAGATTTGTAGATGAAGATAAATGTATTGGATGCAGGCAATGTGAACTAAATTGTCCTGTGATGGTGCCTGACCCTGAACAAGGAAATTTTGTTGCCAAAAAGGCCATCTCAATTCCATTTTCAAATGCAATCCCACAAATTGCATACCTTGACCCAGACTGGTGCATGTTGTGTGGTAAGTGTGCAAAGATATGTCCAAAAGAGGCAATCAATTATTTTCAAGAGCCAATTAATCTAAATATAGAGGCAAAGGCAGTGATCGTGGCAACTGGATTCAAACTTACAACCATAGAAGATAAGAGACAATACGGGCAAGGGAAAATAGAAAACGTAATAACATCCCTTCAGATGGAAAGGCTACTTGCACCCCATGGCCCCTATAATAGGGTACTTAGACCATCAGATGGGAAAGAGCCAGAATCTATTGCCTTTATTCAATGTGCTGGGTCTAGAGATAAATCTATGGGATTAGAATACTGTTCTAGGATATGTTGTATGTATTCTATTAAACAGGCAATGCTCCTATCTGGTGCACTCCCCCTTGCAGACCTTACCATATATTACATGGACATCAGGGCATTTGGAAAAGGATATGAACAATTTTATCAAAATGCCAAGGCCATGGGTATAGAGTTTGTCAAGGCAAAGGTTGCATATTTAACACAAGGAGAATCCCAAGGAGTTACAGTGCATTATGAAGATCAACAAACTGGCGAAAGGATGCAAAGGGACCATGATTTAGTGGTACTTGCCTTAGGTGTGATCCCAGAATTTATTGAAAATGATAAATTTGCGGATATTTCTTGTGCAACTGATAAATTTATAAATGTATTAAATCCCAATATAGATCCCACTTTATTGGGAAAAGAGGGAATCTATGGAGCTGGGTGCAGTGTAGGTCCAAAGGACATTGTAGACTCAATCTCTGAAGCAGGAAATGCTGCCATGCAGGCATCAATTTATTTAAATAACATAAAATAATAAAAAGTAAATTTTAACATAATTATTAGTAGGAGTTGGATATGATGGATAAGGGAAACAACTCCCAGCCAAAAGTTGGCGTATATATCTGTTATTGTGGTGGCAATATTTCTGACCATGTGGAAGTAGAAAAGGTAAGAGAGAGGATTGAAAAATTGCCACAAGTAGCAGTTGCCAGGACTAATATGTTCATGTGTTCAGACCCTGGCCAAGAAATGATAATAGAGGACCTAAAATCTGGAAAGATAAATAGGGTGGTAGTGGCCTCGTGTGCACCAAGCCTTCATGAGACCACTTTTAAAGGCGCTATAATGCGGGCAGGGGCAAATCCTTATATTTATGAACATGCAAACATAAGGGAACAAGTAAGTTGGGTACACCAAGGCAAAGAAGCCACAGATAAGGCCACAAAATTGGTGGCTGCAGCAGTTGCAAAGGCATCACTATTGCAGCCTCTGACCCCCATAAGATTAGATACAACCCGTCACGTCACAGTAATAGGGGCAGGGTTTGCAGGGTTAAAGGCAGCAAGGGACCTGGCCTTAAGAGGATTTAAGGTAGCTTTAGTGGAAAAAAGACCTTTTTTAGGTGGCAATGTAGCAAAACTCAAAAAATTGTCTCCAAGCAACATTGAAGCAAAGGATGTCCTCATCTCTCTAGTTCA
>JALWFY010000094.1 GCA_027013815.1 Desulfohalobiaceae bacterium
AACATCCTCATCTATTGTCTTTAAATTAAATAAATCCCCTTCTCTCTCCTTTATTCTCATTAAAACTACATCAGAGCCAAGCACCTTATTGCCTTTTACTAATATCTTTTTTATCACCATTTTGTGACAAACTGCTTCTTTGACCTTCTCAGCTAAGGAATAAATGGCTGGCATCAAATTTATAATACCTTTTTTTGCAATATAAATAGTCCTTGTCCCTCCAAGCTCATATGGATCTACCACCATTGCATCGATACTAAATCCATCGCCTACCTGAGTAAAACTTCCATACAGCCCATAATCAGCACCAGAGAGTATTGTTAAATCCTTCACTACCTGGGAATCTAATGTTGTAATCCCTTCTTTTTTTAAAAGAGATATAACATCTTTTAAGGGAAAGACCTCAAAACCTGTCTTTTCAAGACCCTTTTTAATTAACTTTGGCAAATCATCTATTAGGTAAGAATATTTTTGAGAACCATGATACCCAAAAGGAAGTACTAATATTTTCTTTTTGGCACCAATGGCACTGGAAGCACAAAAAAACAGCACTGAAAAACAGATAAAAAGGTATATTATATATTTCTTCATATTAATTTTCCATCTCTTAATTTTAAGGTCCTCTTTAATGTTGATGCAAGCTCCATATTATGTGTTACCATGACCACTGCGATATTGAGTTCTATATTTAATTGGTTAAATATATTTCCAACTCTCATGGCATTTGTATAGTCCAGGTTACCAGTAGGTTCATCTGCCAGTATCACTTCAGGGCCTGTTACCAAGGCTCTAGCAATGGCAACCAATTGTCTTTCACCACCAGACAAGGTAGGTACCATCTGGAACTCTCTCCCTCCTACCCCCACCAATTCTATTGCCTCTTTTGCCTTGTTAAAGGCATATTTTTTTTTTACTCCCCTAATTAAAAGTGGCATTGCTACATTTTCCAGCACATTGAATTCAGGTAATAGATGATGAAATTGAAAGACAAACCCTATATATTTATTCCTAAACAACGCCCTTTGTCCTTCATCCATTGCCATTATGTCAAGTCCTTTAAATTCTACTCTTCCCTTGCTCGGTACATCTAAACCACCCATAAGGTGCAACAATGTCGTCTTCCCAGACCCTGAGGCACCAACTATTGCCATGCTCTCACCTTTCTGGACTTCAAATGAGATGTCTTTTAGGATGGTCAACTCTTCATTGGGCAATTTGATCCCTTTGGATACATTTTGAATCTTATATAAATTCATATCACTCATATCTAAGGACCTGAGCTGGTTCAAGTTTTGCTGCTTGAGATGCTGGATATAGAGTGGCCAAAAAACAAAGCCCCATGGCCACCACCCCAATAACTACGAGGTCCATGGGACTATATTGAACAGGAAGATAATTCAAATAATATACATCCTTAGGTAGTTTAATAAATTGATATCTTTCAAGTAAAAATCCCAATCCAAGTCCAACTATATATCCAATTATTACACCAACCAATCCAATAAACGAACCTAGAAGTACAAATATCCTTTTTATGTCCTTTTTCTTGGCCCCCATAGACATGAGTATTGCTATATCTTTTTTCTTCTCCATTACCAACATAAATAGGGTAGTTATAATACTAAAAGAACCAACTAGAACTATCATTACAAGGATTACTCCCATTGCAAACTTTTCCAGACTTAGGGCAGAAAAAAGGCTCTTGTTCATATCCATCCAGGTCTGAACATAATAATATGGACCCAATATATTTTTTATCTTACGCGCCACCTCTCTTGCCTTATACACATCCCATAACCTAACCTCTATCCCGGTAACAACATCTTGCTTAAATCCTATTAACTCCTGAGCAGCATGGATATTTGTATACACCAAAGAAGAATCATATTCATACATCCCTGTATCAAAGATACCCACTACTTTAAAGACCTTTATCTTTGGCGTAAAACCAAGGGAAGATACCCCCCCAGTGGGACTCAACACATTCAAAAAACTTCCAAGCCCAAGCCCTAATTTTAAAGCCAGTTCCTTTCCAATTATAATAGGTGAAATACCAGATGTAGTGGCAAGGTCGCTAAAATGCCCCATCATTAGATCCCTTGGCAGGCTCAAGACCGATTTTGCCCTGTCCACATCAATACCCCTTAACACCACTCCCTTAACTCCATTTGGAGAACTCACCATAACCTCAGCATATAAAAAGGGCATGACCCCCTTTATTTCATGGATATTATGAATCTTATTACATAGCTTCCCATAATCTTTTATTGGACCCTGTAGGCTGGTTATTATTAAATGGGCATTTACACCTAGGATCTTCTGTTGGAGGTTATTTGAAAAACCATTCATCACCCCTAAAACTACAATCAAGGCAGCCACACCAAGAGCTATCCCAATCACAGAAAAAATAGAAATCACAGAGATAAAGCTATGTTTTCTTCTGCTAAGGAGATATCTTGAGGCCACAAAGGATTCAAAAGACATCATTCTTTCTTTTCAGGCTTTAAAAGAGGAAACAATATCACTTCTCTAATAGAAGGAGAATCTGTAAACAACATCACCAGTCTATCAATCCCAATCCCTTCTCCAGCAGCAGGGGGCATACCATATTCTAGGGCCCTAACATAATCTTCATCCATAAAATGGGCCTCCTCCTCCCCTTGCGCTTTTTCCTTTACTTGTTCTTCAAACCTCTTTTTCTGATCCCTTGGATCATTGAGCTCTGAAAATGCATTGGCCATCTCCCTCCCTGCAATAAAGAGCTCAAATCTATCCGTAATCGAAGGATTTTCTTCATTCCTCCTAGAAAGGGGTGAGACCTCTGTGGGATAATGATATATAAAATGGGGTTGAATGAGCTTTGGCTCCACTAACAGATCAAATAGCTTGGTTTGAAGTTTAGCTAATGTTTCGTAATCTTTAACATTTTCTCCTAATTCTTTTACTAATTCCTTGGCTTTTTCATAATCCCCATATTGAGACGCACTAAGTCCCCCTATTTTTTCTAGGGATTCATAAAAGCTCAGTTTATTCCACGGAGGAGTCAGGTCTATCTCATTATCCTGATAAGTTATCTTAGTAGTGCCAAGTATATCTTTAGCCAAAGTTGAGAACATCTCTTGGGTCATTTCTATTAAATCATTATAATCAGCATAGGCCATGTAAAACTCAAGCATTGTAAATTCAGGATTATGTTGGGTAGATATGCCCTCGTTTCTGAAGTTCCTATTAATCTCATACACCTTTTCAAATCCACCTACCAAGAGTCTCTTTAAGTAAAGTTCAGGCGCAATCCTTAGATACAACTTCATACCTAATGCATTGTGATATGTCTCAAAGGGACGTGCAGTAGCGCCACCTGGAATCACCTGCATCATTGGGGTCTCAACTTCCATAAACCCCTTTTTATCTAAAAACTCACGTAACAACTTTAAAATCCTTGTCCTCACACGAAATATTTCCCTGGCTTTGGGATTCACAATCAAATCCACATACCTCTTCCTATATCTGGCTTCTACATCCTTTAGGCCATGAAATTTTTCAGGCAAGGGCCTTAAAGACTTTGTGACCAACTCAAAATCCATAACATTTATAGTAATTTCTCCTGTCTTGGTCTTAAAAAGCTTTCCCTTGACCCCAATTATATCTCCAATATCCAGTTTCTTGAAAAACTTATATTTATCCTTTCCAAGCTCCTTTTGTTGAAAAAAGACCTGGATTTTTCCAGATCGATCTTGGATATGGGCAAAGGTTGCCTTTCCAAAGGACCTTATGGCCATAATTCTACCAGCGAGTACAAAAACATCCTGTACTTTTTCTAGCTCCTCGCTGGAGAGGTCGGCATATTTTTCTTTAATATCTTTTATATCTATCTGTTTTCTAAAATTATTGGGAAATAGCTTTATCCCCTCTTTTTCCATTAAAGCTGCCTTGTCATATCTCTGTTTTATTAAATTACTCCGTCCCTCATTAGTACTCAATTTTTACTCCTTATGTTATAGATAAAACATTTCACTCCAATTAATAAAAAAGACTCATAAAACAAGCATTAATAAGTTAAAAAAAGAGTCCAGTCAAGAAAATTGACCTTCAACTAAATACCATTAATCCCCCCTACCTCAGATGCATCCCATGACTTTGAATCTTCCAAGGGCTCCACATGAATTGTTACATGAGACCCTGGAAACCTCTTTTTAATTTCTTTTTCTATTTCACAACACAAATCATGGCTCTCCTTAACTGACATATCTCCTGGAAATAGTAGGTGGAACTCTATAAACCTTTTACTGCCTGAACGCCTTGCCTTAAGTCCATGCCATCTACTGAGCACATGTTTTTTGTTCACACTTATTATTTTTTTTAGGATCTCCATCTCCTCTTCTGGAAGAGCGTGATCCATAAGTCCAGAAAATGATCTTTTTATTAAACAAAATCCCATATACAATATGTTTATACCCAACACAAATCCAATAATAGGGTCTAAAAACCATAATTTTCTTGGAGCAAAATACATAATAACAAGGCCAACTCCCAGTCCTATTGTAGTTATAACATCGGTTAATAAATGCTTGGCATCTGCTTCTAATGCTATGGAATCATATTTTTTTGCACCTTTAAGTAACAATAGGGCCACCATAAGATTTAAACCACCTGACACCACTGAAAGCACAGCTCCATATCCAATATTCATCAAAACATACGGAGACAAGCTTCTCCTTATACAGGAGCAAATTATGCCTGATCCAGCTATTAAGATTAAAATTCCTTCTGCCCCACTGGATAGATACTCAATCTTACCATGACCATAGAGATGTTTCTTATCTGGGGGACGCTGACTAACTATTACTGATACAACAAGGATTATACTAGCCACTAGATTTATCAAGGATTCAATAGCATCAGATAAAATTCCAATGCTAGAGGTAAGATAATATGCTGAAAATTTGATAATTATGGTAAGGAGGGCACAACCCAATGACAAAAAAGCAAATTTTCTCATAAGATATACCTAAAGGCCAATAAAACTATACATGAATATATCCCACATCCCAAAAGGAAGTCCAAAAGCAATCTTATGTGTGAAACGTCCCAATTACCACCTCCTCCAAGCAAGGGCTTTTCATATTTTTTGCCAAAATAAGTATTACTTCCCCCCATGGTACAACGAAACACCCATGCACAACTAGCCATAGACCATCCAGCATTTGGACTATCCATTTTATCAGCATCACGGACAACATTTTTTAATTTATTTAATATGGAAAAATCCCTTGTTTTAATCAAGTACCAAGAAAATATAAGAAAAAAACTGATCCTTGCAGGAATATAACCTAAAATATCGTCCATCCTAGCCCCAGCCCATCCAAGCTCTTTCCATGCCTTGGTCCTATAACCCCACATTGAATCCATAGTGCTCACACTTTTATATATCCAAAGTAACACAGGACCACCTAACACCAAATAAAAAAAAGGTGCCACAAATCCATCATTAAAATTCTCGCTCAAGGTCTCAGCCAAAGACCGAAGTATTTCCTTATCATCCATTTCTGAGGTATCCCTGCTAACAAGATAGGACAGTCTTTTTCTCGCCTCTTGAATCTTACCCATTTCACATAACTCTAAGACCTCTCTTCCTTTTTCCAAAAGTCCTCCAAGAGAAAGACCTGCGTATGCAAAATAGACCTTAAAGATAGCCCCTAACATGGGAAGAGTTATAAAAAAAACAACAATTACACCACTAATTATGCAGACGATAAAAAGGCTTATTATCCCAGCTACCCTCAAGGGTATTAAGGTCTGTGTCCTGCTATATCTCTCTAATTTATTTAATATAATGCCAATAAACCTAACTGGATGAGGCCACAGCTCAATATCTTTAAATATCAAATCCAATAAAAATGCCAGGCCATAGGACAAAAGATTCATCAAACACCCCATTTTCTCACTTGTCGATATGCCTCATAAACACAAACCGCTACTGAGCTAGCAAGATTTAAGCTTCTGGTCTTACCCCACATAGGGATAGAGACATTTATTGGATACTTAGAGAGCAAGGATTCAGGTAGTCCCCTGGTCTCAGGCCCGAATACCAAAAATTCATCACCCCTAAAATTGATCTCATAAATCATAGTCTCAGCCCTTTTTGACGTAAAAATAAGGCGGTTAGGACTGGCTTGGGTGTGGTTTAAAAAACTTTCAAAATTGTCCCATACATAGAGCTTTAAATACGGCCAATAATCTAGGCCCGCCCTTTTTAAATACTTGTCTTTCAGGCTAAAACCAAGGGGTTTGATTAAATGAAGAGGAGTGTTGGTGGCAACACACAACCTTCCAATATTACCAGTGTTTGGTGGGATTTCTGGCTCAAAGAGTACTACTTGCATTTTTTCATGAAAGGGTAGGGAGACATAAATGGTCCTTTGTACAGTGAAAATAAAAATGGGCGGTCAGGGATTTGAACCCTGGACTTCCACCGTGTGAAGATGGCACTCTAACCACTGAGTTAACCGCCCAATTAAACTTATCTTAATACCTTTTAAAAAGGAAATCAAGACCAATAGATTCCCTGGTATGAAATCAAAAGAGCAAGGATACTTAACCTATTAGAAATAATTTTGAATTAAAAATTAATATCAATCAACCATCTAAAATTTTTCATCAAAATGGACGGACTGGACATTTTATCTAACAGGGTAAAATTTTGTTATTTCTCATATCTCTTTTTATTTTTTTAAATATTTTAACTACTCAAACTCAGTTAATATCTCTTTTTAAGCAAAACCCCATAAAAAAATTCCCTGTACTTTGTCTTAAAATCTAGATCTACCTCTTTTTCTATATCTAAAGTACCTCTTTTTTCTTTTAATATCTTCATTACCTGATTATTATTTTCCTCTCTATTCCAGGTACAGGTAATATATGCTATTTTTCCTCCTGGATTCAAGAAATCAGATGCATTTTGTAGCATATTATATTGAATTTTTTTCAAAAGATTAATCTGACAAAAATTCATCTTCCACTTAATATCTGGCCTCCTGCTTAATACCCCTAAACCTGAACATGGGACATCGAGCAGTATTGTGTTTGGGACCTTCTTTAGAGGGAGTGCAGCAGTACCATCAGCTAAAAAAATAGGAAAAGCTCTAAGCCCAAGGCGTTTTTTTTCTCTCTTCATGCCCATTACCCTGTTAAAGTCTATATCACTGGCCCATACAGGATACTTTCCATATTCTACTAAAAAACCCACCTTGCCTCCAAAACCAGCGCACATATCCCATATAGGGACTTCCCATTTTTCACATTCAAGGTCTAAGAGGATTTTTTGGGACTCTACAGATTTCCTGCTAATTAGACCTTGTTGTTCCATACTTGACAGGTCCAGGCCTTTGGGACTATTTTTAAAGCCAAACAATCTATTCCCCACATTAATATCATATTGTTCTTGGAAAATTATTTGTTGTTGCAAGTCTTGTCCACCTTTTTCCCTTAAATTCAATCTAATCCCAATAAAAGGCGCAGAAATAGATTTTTTTAAAAAATACAGTCCATCTTGTTCACCATATTGAGATATTAACAGGCTTAAGATTTCTACAGGGATAGAATAATAAACACTCAAAAACTCTGTTCTAGTCCTTGTGTGGTCTTTAAAATAATCCTCATGCAAAAGATCTGTCTTTTCCCTGCATATATTTCTCAAAACACCATTTGCAAGCCCTGTAAGTCCCTTATTTATCCCTGTTTTGACAAACTCCACATACCAATTCAAAGTTGCATGTTCAGGGACACGATCCAAATAAAGGATCTCATAAGTAGCCAAGGCAAGGGAGAGGACAAACCTTTTAGGAAGTTTTTTAAAACGGCCCCTTATCTTAAAACGCAGGATAAATTCTAACCTTGCCTTGAGCCTAAAATAACCATAGGTGAGATGTGTAATAAGGGCCTTATCTTTTATATTTATGGTATGAACACATAAAAAATGATCCAATACTGCCTGAAGGTCTCCCCCTTTTTGAATTCGTTCAATAGTATTTATTGCAACCCATCTAGGACCTTTAATCTTTTCCACCTCTTTTTCCCCTAACAAACCTATCTAAGGCCCAGCGCACTCTATTTAAGGACACCAGTGTATCAATACAAGGACCACAAGGACGCATATTGAGTATGCCAAATACTGGAAGGGGATATGTATCCTGTATCCCAGATGCAAGGTCCCTTTCACATGCAACTGCTATAATAAATTCTGGACGATTCTCCACTACAATCCTCCTTGCAATGGTCCCCCCTGTTGCAATTGCCATCCTTACTCCATATTCATCCCTTATGTTCAATAACTCCCCAATGGGACACTTACCACAACGTTTACAGTTTTCAATATTATAGGTGAGCCTTATCTTACATTTACTGCTTTGAAGACAATGGGGGAGCAATATTAATATCCTCTCAGGGAAAAATCTCTTTCGTTCATTTAAAACTATTTCGTTGTTTATATTTATAAATGACGCCCTCACCTTTTGTTTAGATATCCCAATGGCTTCTCCCACTAATGTCATTAAGGGTAAAAACAATTTTATGGTGAGTCCCCTCATCTTTTTTGAAAAAAATACTGGTCTTTTAAATAAAATATTTAAGATAAGGGAAGATGTACTCCACAAAACCAATATAATAATAGACACAATTAGTGTGCCAAATAAAACAGGGGCTAAGGGATGGATCTTAGATAGACCTATAGCTGGGATAAACCAAAAAAAAAGCAATAGGATTATAATAGCACCTGAAGACAAGACTAAAAGTCCTATAAAGACCCTTTTCTTTGCAGAATAATCCTCATCTAGTTTTGGATCTAAATTATGAAAAGATTCTTTTTTATTCATGACAAGGCTTATATGCTTTTTATTTCAACAACGTGAAAAAATTTACGTTTTTTCTAAATCCTAAGTCATTGCGTACATTAGGCTAAGGGCAAAAGGCTAATGGCTAAAGGTCCTGGATCTATTTATAACTTAAAACTTATTTTTTATTTATAGTTCATCTGTTTCCAAGATAACCACACCAGAATTCAGGACCTGATAAGATCTTAGAGGACTCTGGTTTTAATTTTGGGATAAGGTAAGACCTATCTTTACATGCAACTTCAAGATATCCATCAGTGATACCTAAAATAGAACCAGGTGAGATATTGCAGAGCTCTCTACCCAATTTTCCTGGAAACACCTGAACCCTGATATTGCGATCTTTTAGTTGAAAATTAAAAAATGCCATGGGCCATGGATACAATCCCCTTATCTTGTTGTGCACATCTAATACAGGCATATTCCAGTCTATCTCTCCCATATCCTTTGAGAGCTTTGGTGCATATGATGAAAGGGATTCATCCTGTGGTATTAATATCACCTTATGATCTCTTATCTTCTCAATAGCTTCTATCAACAACCTGGACCCAAGGTGGGCAAGTTCATTATGCAAATCCTGTGCAGTATCATATATACCAATTGCTAGAGATCGTTGAAGAATAATATGGCCAGTATCTAGCCCTTCATCCATCTGCATTATGGTAATCCCTGTAACCTTTTCACCATTTAAGACTGCCCACTGGATTGGAGCTGCCCCCCTATACTTTGGCAACAGAGAGCCATGCACATTTATGGCCCCATATCTTGGGATATTTAAAACATCCCTTGGTATTATAAGACCATACGCCGCCACTACAAAGAGGTCTGCTTCAAAGGACCTAATAGAATCTATAACCCTTTCATCCTTTAAGGTGTGGGGTTGAAGAATGGGTATATTTTGTTTTAAGGCCAATTCCTTTACAGGGGTAGCCCTCGGTTTTCTCCCCCTCCCTGCTTGTTTATCTGGTTGAGTAACAATTCCAACCACTGACACTATATCTGAATTGACTAATCCCTGTAAAATTATAGCAGCAAACTCAGGGCTTCCAAAAAAAGCTACCTTCATTTCTTAGCAGCCCTTTTTTTGAGTTTTTTTAATCGCTTCTCATACATGGCCTTTTTTAATTTTCCTGCATAATCAATTATAAGTTTACCATTTAAATGGTCTATTTCATGTTGTAGACAAACAGCAAGCAATTCATCTGACTCTATTTCCCTGCGGTTTCCATCTAAATCCAAAAAACTCACCTTTATCTTTGCTGCCCTTTTTATATTGCACCTAAACCCAGGAAAACTCAGACAGCCCTCTTCTGATTCCTCTTCCCCTTCCATAGATTCAATAACAGGATTTATTAGGACCATAGGGGCCTCTCGTTTTTCTGGACCACTTATATCCACTGTGATAATACGTTTTGTTACCCCAATCTGGGGCCCAGCAAGCCCTATCCCCTTGCTCTCATACATGGTTTCCAGCATATCCTCTGAGAGTTCCTTTATCTCAGAATCAATCTCTTTAATCTCCATAGATTGTTCGCGCAGCACTGGGTCTGGATAACACCTTATTGTTTTTATAGCCATTTTTGTCCCCTAAAAATCAATCCTTTTTTGTCTTCCTCAAGCGAATTCCCAATTCTCTAAGTTGTCTATTTTCCACATAAGATGGGGCATCTGTAAGTAAGCACGCACCTTTTTGAGTCTTTGGAAAAGGAATAACCTCTCTAATACTCTTTGCATTTAACAATAACATAATTATTCTATCAAAACCAAATGCAATACCCCCGTGGGGTGGTGCGCCATATTTTAATGCTTCCAATAAAAATCCAAACTTTTCCTCTGCTTCATCTTTATCTATGTTCAATGCTTCAAACATCTTCATCTGCACATCATAGGAATGGATACGAATAGAGCCCCCACCTATTTCATTTCCATTTAATACCAGATCATATGCCCTTGCCCTAGCTTTTTCAGGTTCTTTTAACAAAATGTCTATATCTTCTTGTTTTGGCGATGTAAATGGATGATGACACGCCTCCCATCTCTTTTCATCGCTATTATACTCAAACAATGGGAAATCCTCGATCCAGATAAAATTAAACTTGGAATCATCTATTAGATCAAAACGGTGGCCAAGCCTTACCCTTAAATTCCCAAGTGCATCGTTTACTACCTCAGGACTTGCTGCTTGAAAAAATACTATATCTCCAACCTCAAGCCCTAATATTTGTTGTATCCCGTTTTTTTCTTCCTCACTCAAAAATTTTACAATTGGTGACTGCCACTCATCCTCTTTTATCTTTATCCATGCAAGGCCCTGGGCACCAAATATTTTTACATATTCTGTTAACTCATCTATCTCTTTGCGTGATAGGACTGCCCCCCCTGGGACCTTTAATGCCTTTACCAAAGGGGCCTTGGCAAATAGTCTGAAATTCGATCCCCTGACCACATGGGTAATATCGTGTAAAAAGAGCTCAAACCTTGTATCTGGCCTATCTAGACCATATTTGTCCATGGCCTCAGAATATTTCATCCTCGGAAAGGGCAAAGATACTTCCATATCCAAGGTGTCCTTTAAAAGGGCATGGATCATATTTTCTGCGATCTCTATAACATCATCTTCTTCAACAAAGCTCATTTCCATATCAATTTGAGTAAATTCTGGTTGCCTGTCTGCCCTAAGGTCTTCGTCCCTAAAACATTTTACAATCTGATAATACCTCTCCATCCCCCCTATCATAAGGAGTTGTTTAAAGAGCTGGGGACTCTGGGGAAGGGCAAAAAATTTACCCTGGTGGAGCCTGCTCGGAACAAGAAAGTCCCTGGCACCTTCAGGGGTAGACTTTGTTAAAAATGGAGTTTCTATCTCCAAAAAGCCATTAGAATTTAAAAAATTCCTAATACTCTGAGATGCCTTATGTCTAAAGACAATATTTTCCCTTAGCTTTTTTCTCCTAAGGTCCAAATACCTATATTTTAGCCTTATGTTCTCAGATACATCTATCCTGTCTTCTATCAAAAAGGGTGGGGTCTTTGATAGATTTAGGAGCTTCCATTCTAAGACAACTACCTCTATCTCTCCTGTGACCAGCTTTGGATTTTCCATACCTTCTGGTCTTTTCCTCACCTTTCCCTTAATAGCCAGTACATATTCAGGCCTGAGCACATGGGCCTGCTCATGGGCTATTTTATTGTGTTCAGGGGAAAAGACTACCTGAGTAAGTCCCATTCTATCTCTTAAATCAATAAAGATTAGCCCCCCATGATCCCTTCTATACTGAACCCATCCCATTAGACACACTTCTTTTCCCAAGTCATCTGAGGTAAGTTCTCCACATGTATGGGTCCTCTTCCACCCCCCTAATGAGGTCAAGATCTTTCTTGCCTTTTTTTCAGCAAGGGCTATTTCCTCTTGTGTTTCAATATGTTTTAATTCCTGCTCCATATATCGCTCCTTGAAAAATCGATCTCTCTTAATTTATCCTTTGCTATGGTAATCTGTTTTCCGTTTATTAAATCCTTTAACGTAACCACATCTTTTAAATATTCATCTCCCCCAATTAATACACAGTAGTGTGCACCGCACTTGTTTGCTCCCCTAAGATGGCTCTTTACACTTTTTGTCTCAAAGGTACAAATACACTTAAAATTACGGCTCCTTAAAGTATTCATCACCCAAAACCCCATATCTAATGCCCTTGGGTCCATGGGAGCTATATAAAAATCTATCCCTTTATCTGAGGATATCCCCATTAATTGAGCAATCCTCTCCATTCCACACGCAAAACCTATTCCTGGGACATCAGGACCACCTAGCTCTTTTACCAGACCATCATACCTACCACCCCCAGCAATTGCAGACTGTGCCCCTATACC
>JALWFY010000095.1 GCA_027013815.1 Desulfohalobiaceae bacterium
TTCCAATTTTGAGTGCAAATCTAAATATGAAATTCAAATTAGGAGCCAAAAATGAGTGGATTTAAAACTTTCAGCCTTCCTAGAGAAAAGGCCATAGAAGAACGCAAGTGGTATGTAATTGATGCCACAGATCAAGTACTTGGAAGACTGGCCACAACAATAGCCAATAGACTGAGAGGGAAACATAAACCAGATTATACTCCTCATGTGGATAATGGTGATTTTATAGTGGTTATAAATGCGGATAAGGTGAAGGTAACAGGCAGAAAACTCAAGCAAAAAAAATATTATCACCATTCTGGATATCCAGGTGGAATTAAAGAGATATCCTTGGAAAAACTTTTGCAGACAAAACCTGAAAGGGTTATTTATAAGGCAGTTAAGGGGATGTTACCTAAAAATAGGCTTGCAAGGGCTCAACTTAAGAAGTTAAAGATATTTGCAGGCCCAGACCATCCACACCAGGCACAAAAACCAATTTCATTGGACTTAAAATAAAGTTGGAGTAAGGGAATATGAGTCAAGATTTTTTCTATGGAACAGGAAAGAGGAAGACAGCTATTGCAAGGACGAGATTGTATCCTGGCACAGGAAAGATTGAAGTCAATGGACGCCCAGTGGAAGAATATTTTCCAAGGGAAACCCTAAGGATGATAATTAATCAACCTTTGAAATTAGTAAATCTAGAAGGAAAATTTGACATAAAAGTAAAGGTAATAGGTGGAGGTATGTCTGGTCAGGCAGAGGCAGTTAGACATGGGATCAGTCGTGCCTTACTTGAATATGATCCTGAGCTCAGAAAACAACTCAAGCCCGCTGGTTTCATAAGAAGGGATGCCAGGATCAAAGAAAGGAAAAAGTATGGTCAACCAAAGGCCAGAAAGAAATTCCAGTTCTCCAAACGTTAATATTTTTTTATATAGGGAAAAGGGCCAGATAATATGGTCCTTTTCCAAAGAAGATATATTCCTTCCTTTTAATGAAAGATAAAATCAACCCAAGATTATTATATGCTGATTCTAAAGGTAATATCTATGACCATCCTTGTTTATTAATGGTTTGTCGCAAGGGAGAGGATTATCTACTGCCAGGAAGAGAAGACCTGGTCCAACTACCACCTGAGTCAAATATTTTTTTCTTGCCCAACAGACGAGCACTAGGTCTAGATCCAAACACAGGCAAGTTAGAAGTCCTGTCAGGGTTTGCAGTGGCTGCGTTTGTGTGTCCAGGATATACTCTTACTGCCACTTGTTCCTATGTAAAAGAGGAAAATGCACCTAACCTGCCTTTATTTGCCTATGGAGCTGTTGGATTTTATGAGGGGAAATTTTATGTTTGCGCCAGGAAGGTAGATAACGATAAGAGACAGATGTTTAAAAATATCCCTCAAAAAAGGATTGAATCAGGTGTAAAAAGGCTATTAAAAAAATATCCAAATAATAGGCTTATTGGACATTTGAGTAAATGTGCCCTTCATTATTGTTGTCCTGCAGCAAAAAATTTGGCCCTTGGAAGGTTTGAAGCGCCCCTACCTACCTCTAGAAGATGTAATGCTAGGTGCATAGGTTGTATATCCTTGCAACCAAAAGAATCAGGGGTGCCTGCTACTCAGGAAAGGATTACTTTTACCCCTGAACCTGAGGAAATAGTAGAGGTTATTAGGGAACATGCCTCTAGGGAAAAAAGACCAATATTTTCCTTTGGACAAGGCTGTGAAGGGGAACCCCTTTTTGAATGGAAAAGGATTAGTAATGCTATATCTTGCTACAGGAAAACAGGGGGAGAGGGTACCATTAATATCAATACAAATGGTTCTATATCTGAGGCAATAGAACCACTGGCCAATGCTGGACTATCTTCTATGAGAATAAGTCTAAATAGCGCAAATCCAAAACTCTATTCAAAATACTACAGACCCAATGGATATTTATTTGAAGATGTAAAAAATAATATTAAACTGGCAAAGAAAAAAGGGCTCTTTATTTCCATTAATCTTTTATATTTCCCAGGAGTTACAGATTCTGAATCAGAAATAGAATATCTCTTTGATCTAATTAGTGATACAAAACTAGACTTTATACAACTGAGGAATCTAAATATTGATCCTGATATGTATTTGTCAATTCAAGATAGACTTACTCCCTGCACGGGCCTTGTGAATTTTAAGAAGAGATTGAAAAAGAATTTCCCTTGGATTAAATTTGGCTATTTTAATCCATATTTGGGATAGATTAAACTTAGTCCAACTTATTAACTTAAAATCCCTTCTATTTTATATTACAGTTTACAAATCTTGATGATACGAATATAGAACCTATAAATAACATATTATCTGAGCTACCCTTGATTTAAGGACCATGTTTTTTTTAAAGAGATTTATAAAGAATAGGGATTCCTATAATTATCAGAAACTTAGAATAATAATACTCACTCTATCAATCCTTTCATTTTTGTTGTCTTTAATAGGTGGAGGACTGTATTATTTTAAGGTGAAATCCTCCCTTTCAAAAGAGGCCCATCAACAATGCATCACAACTATAACAAATGTAAATAAAGGTATTTCACTATTTTTACTTCAATACAGATTGGCGTCAGAAGTGCTATCAAAACTAGATGAAATAAAGAGTTGTATAGAGGATCCTAACAGGGAAAATCTTCAAAGGGCAAATTCTGTGTTAGATATTTTTTCCTCTTCTTTTAAGATAGATGTTGCCTATCTCATGGATAAGAATGGAGTTACAATAGCTTCTAGTAATAGAAAGTATATCCATAGTTTTGTGGGAATGTGTTGATGAGGCCACAGAAAAAGAAAGACAATGGGCCGCTGAATTGAATCAAGAACAACTTGAAAAAATTAAGGCCTCTGGTAAAGTAGAGATACATTATTTGACTCCTCAAGAGAGGGGGGTGTGGGAAAACGGCCATGATGAAGATATATCCTCAATTTTATGATGTGATTGGAAAAGAGAGGATAAAAAAGGTCCTTGAAATGGCTGAATAAATAACAATGTAAGGGATAGGTAATACTTATACCTATCCCTTAAAATTTTTGGGAGCAGCCTTATGAAATATGATATAAGTTCCTTTCCCCGTGGGGTGGAACTTCTTCGCAATTCTTTGCTAAACAAGGATACTGCCTTTACTGATGAGGAAAGAGAGACCTTTGGGTTAGAAGGTTTAGTCCCTCCTAGGGTGTTTTCTCAAGAGATTCAGCTCATGAGGGTCAAAGAGAATTTAAATAGAAAGACCTCAGACATAGAGAAATACATATTTTTGACTGCGTTGCAGGATAGAAATGAGGCCCTGTTTACCAGACTGGTAATGGAAAATTTAGAGGAACTCTTACCAATCATCTACACCCCAACTGTGGGTAGGGCATGTATAGAATACGCCCATATTTATCGAAGACCCAGGGGATTTTATTTTGCAACAAAATATAAGGGAAAATTTAGAAGGATCTTAGATAACTGGCCACAAAAAGACGTTCGGGCAATTGTTGTAACAGATGGAGAAAGGATATTAGGGTTAGGAGATCTTGGTGCCAATGGTATGGGTATCCCAATTGGTAAATTGGCCCTATATACTGTTTGTGGAGGTATTCACCCTGCATATTGTCTCCCAGTTGTTATTGATGTTGGAACTGAAAATGATGAATTATTAAAAGATCCTTTGTATATTGGTATGCAGCACAGGAGATGGAGGGGGGAGAAATATTACAGGCTTATTGATGAGTTTATGTGTGCAGTAAAGGACAAATATCCCCATGTGTTGGTACAATTTGAAGACTTTGGAAACGAGAATGCATTTATCCTATTGGAAAGATATAGGGACAAGATGTGTGTGTTTAACGATGATATTCAAGGTACTGCTGCTGTGGCCCTAGGTGGGATCTATTCTGCACTCAGGATTACAAAAAAGCCATTAACAGAACAAAAATTTTTATTTTTAGGGGCAGGAGAAGCGGGTATAGGTATTGGTAGGCTCCTTGTAGAGGCCCTTAAACAAGAAGGGTTAAAAGAAGAGGAGGCTAGGCTAAGGTGCTGGTATGTAGATTCCAAGGGACTTATTGTAAAAGGTAGAAATGACCTTAATCCCAGAAAGCAAGAATTTGCACACGATCATCCTCCAGTGGGAGATTTTATCTCAGCTATAAAAAAAATAAAACCAACGGCAATAATAGGGGTGTGTGGTCAAAAGGGTGCCTTTACTGAAGAGGCATTAAAGACAATGGCAAAGATAAATGACAGGCCAATAATATTTTCCCTTTCCAATCCCACAGAAAAATCAGAATGTACTGCCTATGAGGCTTATTTTTATACAAAAGGTAAGGCCATATTTGCCAGTGGTAGTCCATTTCCTCCTGTCTATTTAGAGGGAAAAACATATATTTCTGGACAGGGTAATAATGTATATATTTTCCCAGGAATAGGGCTTGCCACTGTGGCCTTTATGATAAAAAAAGTGCCAGATGTATTTTTTCTTGAAGCTGCAAAGGTCTTGTCACAGCAAGTAAGCAAACAGGATTTGGATGGAGGCAGGATATTCCCAGGACTCTCCAATATAAGGAAGGTCTCCCTTGAAATAGCCACAAGGGTGTCTGAACTAGCTTATGAAATGGGGTTGTGTAAACTCCCAAGACCAAATTCTATTAAAGACCACCTCAAATCATTGATGTATGATCCACGCTATGAGGTCTATGTTTAGTTTCTGATTATTTTATCCTTGGCTTGTAGGGGCTGTATCCTACAGGCCAAAGATAAATCCTCCTATATACATTTTTTAGAGTTTCTCTCATAGCTTGATACAAGGATTTCAATCCTTTACTTTATTTATCTTCCAAATATTTTTGAAAAATTTTAAAACAGATTTGACTTTTATAAGACAATACTATTAAATAGCAAGCAAAAGTTTTATTTTAGAAACTTTGTTTTTAATTTTTTAAAAATATTGACGGGTGGTTACAATCTTTAAATATTATTTAAGGAGGTGTGGAGATGAAGAGGGGATTTATTGTTTGGAGTGTATTATGTTGTTTTTTTCTGTCTTTTGGGTTTGCAAAAGGGGCATTTGCAAAAAGTAAAATTATTATTGGTTTTACTGTATCTCAGACTGGAAAGCTCAATGCAGAGTCTAAAGAACAGTTCAATGGGATGGAATTGTGGAAGGACTATGTGAATAAACATGGTGGGATTTATGTAAAAAATTTACACAAAAGGCTTCCTGTAGAGTTTCGGTATTATGATGATGAAAGCAGTAAAGACAGGGTTCAACAACTTTATGTGAGACTCATCAACCAAGATGGAGCAGATTTTCTTATAAGTCCTTATAGCTCAGGTTTGACTGCGTCTTCAGCTATAATAGCAGAACAATATGGAAAAGTTATGCTTGCAACTGGTGCAGCCTCTGATGGTATTTTTTCCAAAGGATATACCCATATTTTTCAAATTTATACCCCAGCTAGCAGGTATTTAACTGGGGCATTAGATTTATTAAAGGCACGAGATCCAAAGGCCAAGAAAGTGGCTATTATATTTGAACAGAGTAATTTTGCCAAGGCAGTTGCAAGTGCGGCAAAAAATTATGCAGAAAAAAAGGGATTCAAAGTAGTTATTTTTGAGTCTTATGGAAAGGGTACTACTGATTTTACCTCATTTTTAAATAAAATTGCAGAAAAGAAGCCAGATGCCATTATAGGTGGTGGACACTTTGCTGATGGAGAGACCTTTGCAAAGCAGATATTTGAACAAAGATTAAAGGTAAAGCTAGTATCTCTTTTAGTTGCCCCAGCGGTCCCAAAGTTTGCTGAGATTGGTAATGCTGCACTTTATGTGACGGCTCCTTCTCAATGGGAGCCCAGGGCCAAATTTACCAAAAGTACTGCCAAGAGATTGGGACTTCCATGGTTTGGGGTTTCTGCAAACTGGTTTATTAAGAAATATTCTAAATTATATGGCGAAACACCAGGTTACCATGCAGCTGGTGGATTTGCTGCAGGTTTGGTTTTACAAAAGGCCATTGAAGATGCTGGATGTCTAAAATCCAGCAAGGTTATACGGGCATTAGAAAATATGGACCTGATGACTTTTTATGGTAGGATCAAGTTTGACAAAGGGGATTATTATGGTCGCCAAGTTGGCCATGAAATGGTATATCTACAATGGCAGAAAAAGGACTCTAAGTTGGAAAAGGAAGTAATTTGGCCAAGGGGTGCTGAATCAGCCAAACTCATCTATCCATACTATAAAAAATTTTAAAGAGGAGAAATAAGTGGAAGCGTGGATCGGTGCAATATTGAGTGGTATCCTCTTGGGGTTGGTCTATGGCCTTGCGGCCATGGGCCTTAACCTCATATGGGGAGTTATAAACGTAATAAATCTATCTCACGGGGCTTTTATTGCTTTGGGGATGTTTAGTGCTTATTTTTTGTTTCATTTTGCAGGATTAAATCCCTTTATTGCAGTGGCTTTAGTCCTGATCATAGGATTAATTATAGGGATGGGAGCATATTTTGTAGCCCTTCATAGGGTGTTGGATGCACCTGAGTTGTCCACATTGCTTTCTACCTATTCACTTAGTCTTATCATCATTGGACTTGGGACCTTTATTTTTACTACTAATCCAAGGGCAATAGATATAGGGCTTGGTTCTATAGGGGTAGCTGGAATTTATATACCTATATCCAAGATACTTACTGGTCTTTTTTCTGTGCTTTTTACTGTTATACTATATTTGTTTTTGTATAAGACGTGGACTGGTAAGGCGATTAGGGCAGTCTCTATGAATAAGTCTGCTGCTGAATTCATGGGAGTAAATTCAATATTTATACTTTCCCTGTCTTTTGGAATAGGTATAGCCTTGGCAATGATTGCTGGGTGTCTTATTGCAGCTATATTCCCTTTTACAATCCTCTCTGGGTCAGTTTATGAGTTAAAGAGCTTTGTTATATGTGTGCTTGGAGGCCTTGGTAGTCCCCTTGGTGCACTTATTGGCGGCCTTATCTTGGGACTTTTAGAAAACGTATTTGCCTTGAAAATTCCAGTGGGTTATATCCCGTTTATTGAGTTTATGATCCTGGTAATTATCCTGTTGGTCAAGCCAACAGGACTCATAACTAAGAGGTAGACAATGAAAAGAGGATATACATTAATCTGGCTTATACCCCTTATACTCGCAATATCTCTTCTCCCTGTTATCGCACATTCTGTAATTTACAGAGAAACTATATTTCTTATACTCATGTATATTACCCTAGCAGTGAGTTTGAATATCATATTGGGATATACAGGATATGTGAGCTTTGGTCATATTGTGTTTTATGGCATAGGTGGATATACCTCATTTTATTTAATGTATAGATTTGGTGTCCATTTGATCTTAGCCATGATAATGGGGGGCATTTTGTCTGCAATAATTGCCCTGATTGTTGGAGAGGCAGTACTGCGATTAAGAGGAGCAATATTTGCCATTGCCACCATTGGAATTAATGAAGCAATAAAATCCCTGGTGACTAATCTCCAGTTTTTAGGTGGGGCAACAGGGATGTTTTTTAATTTTAAGATATATAAAACTTATGGGGGGGCAGCCAAGGCCATTTGGTTTGCTTATTGGATTATGGTGGTAGTTACTATAATTTGTTTGCTCACCTCTTATTTTATAAAGAATTCTAAGTTTGGTTATGGATTGTTTTCTATCCGTGAGGATGAAGATGCTGCAGTGGTACTTGGGGTAAATACAAAGCGTTTTAAGAGTATTGCCTTTGCAATATCTGCCTTTTTCCCTGGGCTAGTTGGTGCTATTTTCTTTTTTAAAGCAGGAAATATAGAACCAGACGATGCATTTCATTTGGTTAAATCCATTGAAATGATATTTATGGTAATGTTAGGGGGGTTTGGCACAGTATCAGGTCCTCCTATTGGGGCCTTATTGTATGAGAGGTTAAAGGGGATATTACTCATAAATCCCTTGTTTAAAAATTTACATATGGCCATAACAGGATTTATTTTGCTCATAATAATATTGTTTGCCCCTGGAGGGATTGTGGGATGGTTTAGAAACAGGTTCAAGAAGCTTAGGAGCTTATTGGAATGATTTTAAATGTGGAAAATGTAACCAAGAAATTTGGTGGTCTGGTTGCAGTTGACCATGTATCTTTTCAAGTAAAAAAACAGGAGATACTTGGAATAATAGGACCTAATGGGGCGGGTAAGACCACGTTATTTAACGTGATAAGTGGAGTTTATTATCCAGAAGAGGGTAAGATTTTTTTTAATGGCAGGGATATCACTAAAGTCCCGTCTTATAAACGGGCAAGATTGGGAATAGCCAGGACGCATCAGATAGTTAAGCCCCTTAATGAACTCACAGTTTTGGAAAATGTTATGGTAGGGGCATGTTTTGGTAAAACAGGTGCCAGCCTAAAACAGGGTATGGCTATTGCAGGGGAAGTATTAGATGCTGTTGGGCTTGGACATAAAAGGGATGTTATTACAGTAAAATTAAATGTCCCAGAAAAGAAGAGATTGGAATTGGCAAGGGCCTTGGCCTCTGGCCCAGAGGTTATACTACTTGATGAGGTGCTTGCAGGGCTTAATCCAACGGAAGCAGATGAGATGCTACAGGTTATACTTAAGATAAAAGAATCAGGTATAACTATCTTGATGATTGAGCATTTGATGCATGCAATTATGAAGATCTCAGATAAGATTATTGTCTTAGACCATGGGAGAAAGATCTCAGAAGGGAGTCCTCAAGAGGTGGCTAGTGATCCTAAGGTAATAGAGGCCTATTTAGGAGACCCTGACCTTGCCTTAAGGCTTATAAAATCAAAAGGAAATACCCTATGAAGGATAGTATATTGGAGATTGAATCCCTTGAATCTGGATATGGAGATGTGCAGATATTATGGGATGTAAATTTAAGTGCAAAAAAATCTCGTCTAACCACAGTGATAGGTTCCAATGGTTCTGGGAAGACTACTTTGATGAGGGCCATTGTAGGGGTTTTACCTGCGTGGAAGGGTAGGATAATTTTTGAAGGGCAGGATATAACTAAACTTCCTGCATATAAAAGGGCAGAACTTGGTCTTGTAATGATCCCTGAAGGGCGTCTCCTTTTTCCTGAAATGACAGTTTATGAAAATCTGGAAATGGGGGCATATACAAGGAGGGCAAGAGGAGACATAAAGAAGAACATGGAATATGTGTTTTCCTTGTTCCCAAGGTTAAAAGAAAGGTTGGATCAAAAGGCAGGTACCATGTCAGGTGGTGAACAGCAGATGGTGGCCATTGGAAGAGGGCTTATGGCCTCGCCTAAGCTCTTGATTTTTGATGAACCGAGCCTAGGTCTTGCTCCTAAACTGGTAATAGAAGTATTTGAAACAATAGAAAAGTTAAAAAAGCAAGGTGTGTCAATGTTGTTGGTAGAGCAAAATGTCCATCTCTCATTGGCGATCTCTGACTATGCATATGTAATGGCTGAGGGCAAGATGGTAATGCAGGGAACAGGAAAAGAACTGAGTGAAAAGGATGAGGTAAGAAAGGCATATCTAGGTGTTTAAGGCTTAGATTTTTAGGATATATTAATTGTTATTAGAATTATAACCACCTGAAGGATTAGTGTATTCTTTATTTAGCCTTTGGATAAAATTATTTGTTTCCTTTTTTAAGTTAATTAACATTTCTTTAGATTTTTCATTCCACCCCAGGGGATTTTCTCTTAAAATTGGGGCATACCACTTTGTATTTTTTAAAAAACATTTGAAAAAATTTTGCATATTAGATTCATCTAGGGACTTTATTTCTAGTTGTGCCAATTTTTTTCCTATAGATTCTTTTAAATATGTGTGGCCAAGAAATATGAGTATCACAAATATGGAAAATAATACAAACCCCCATATATTGGTAAATATAAATGAAATCATATTGAAAAATCCAGAGAGGATATCTTTTCTAGAAAATGACTTTATCAAAAATATGGAGCCTATAGCCAATATACTACCTATAATCCCTTCTACGATAAACAACCTTTTTCTTAGTTTTTTCTTGAAATTTATTATCGTGGGGAGGATCTTATTTTCAAGTTTACCCACATAATTTTTAAGCAGCCCAATGAGACGATAGGTCCTCTCTATCTTCACGTCCTCAATGCGTTCAAAAATAACCTTTAAATCCTGATCTCTTTTCCTTTCATACCTTTTTTTTGTCTCTTTATCTTCTATTAAATTACATGCAATGGGATTGTAGATACAAAAATATCGTCCTGCGCTAACTCCATATCTTACCAATGCCCTTTGCCATGAGGCAAACACTGCTTCTAGATTGTCTTCTTTTGCAGTAACATCTATTTGGTTTAAAATATATAGAAACTTATTGGCATCCCTTCTTTTCACAGTGGTCTTGACAAGGTGTTCCAGGGTGTCTTTCATAGAACCTGGCTCAGGATGTCTTGCATCAAAGAAGATCAATACCAGGTCAGACAGGTCAATTATACGATCTGTAATCCTTAAAATAGAAGCCCTTTTTTCATCTGCGTCAAAGCCTGGGGAGTCAATAAATATCTTGCCCCTCAATTTTTCACTAGGACATGTCTTTAGTTGTAGATATGAGTCTAGGTAGGCCCCTTCTCCAGGGGACACTTGATCTATTGCCTTACTTATCTTGTAAAAGGGAAATCTTGGATCAGAGTCCAAGGCAAATCCTGGGAGGGTCCTGACCTTTTTTTCAGAAGAATAACAGATAACAGTAAATTTATCGTCAACTGCCTGTACCCCTGTGTCCTGGATGGGAAAATCAAGATAATAATTTATAAAAGAGGATTTTCCTGCTGAATATGTCCCTAGTATAGATATCACAGGCCACCAGGACATCTTTTTAGTAAGGCTCTCATGATTAGAGAAATATCCAATTGATTTTAGTAAACTATCTAAAGTAAAGAAGCAATCTACCACCTGTTTTAAAACAGGATTTTCTAACATTAAATGTTCTCTTATCTCTGAGATTTTTTGGTCCTGTATTTTTTTCTTTTTTAGGAAACCTAGTATATTATATTTCAAGTTATTACCCTCGATTTTTATTTTAGGGGCAACGGTGGTAAATAACAGTTTACACCTCACTCCTCACAGTTCACAATTCTAGGAATTGACCTTGAGTAGGTTTTCCATTTCCCCTATAATTACCAATACATCACCTTTTGTTAAGGTATCGTTTCCCTTTGGGACAAATTTATATTCTCCTTTGCCCTGTTTTTTTATGGCAATAACCTGTATGTGAAATTTATTTGCTAGATCTAACTCCCTTAGGGTCTTGTTGTCCCATCTATCCACTATTTTTTCCTGTATAACCACACTCTTACCAAAGGGGAGTATTTCTAAGAATCCAGGTAATGCCATACGCAGGGCCAGTTCTTGGGCTGCTGCCCTTTCAGGAATAACCACATGGTCTACTCCTATTTTTCTCAATAGTTTTTCGTGATCTTCATTAATGGCCTTTACCCATACTTGCGGGACCCCTAGTTCTTTTAAATAGAATGAAACCATAGAACTCGTAGAGATAGAAGATCCAACACTAACAACTGCATGGGATACCTCCTTAAAACCAAGTTGTTCAAGTACCTTTTTATCTTCTACATCTGCCCTATAAACCTGGGTAAAGATGGACTGGGCCCTTTTTACTGCTTCTTCGTTCCTATCCACACCCAGTACTTCATAACCCATATTTATAAGGGTTCTTCCAAGGGCGATCCCAAATTTTCCAAGGCCAATAATTCCAATAAATAATTTAGCCATATGCACTTCCCCCTATCCAATAAGGATATTCTCCTCAGGCCATGAGTACCTAGGTTCATCCTGTATATATTGAATGAAAGATAAAAACAAAATAGGTCCCAACCTACCTATGAACATTAGCAGAATAATAACCCATTTCCCCAAAAAACTCAGCGTTGGGGTGAGCCCTGTACTGAGTCCAACTGTTCCAAAGGCAGAGGTCACTTCAAACAATATTTCAAGAAATAATCCCCTGGCATGAAAATGGGGTACATCCCCCCCTTCAGTTATGTTTAATATCATACAAGCAATTATAATCAGTCCAGTGGAGAAAACGAATAATACAATTGCCTTATTTAAATCTTCTTCTTTTACTGCAAACCGGCCAATCACCACCTGTTTACCTTTTATAAATATTTGGGATTTTGCATATTCAAAGATAGTGCGAAAAGTAGTTACTTTTATACCCCCTGCACATGACCCTGGTGCACCTCCTATAAACATGAGCATAATCATTGTAAATAAGGATACATTGGTCATAGTCCCTATATTTACTGTATTGAATCCTGCAGTCCTACATGTAACAGATTGAAACATAGACATTAAAAAAGATTCAAGTGGAGAGGAGGGGAGGTTATGTCCTGCATATTCAGCCAGGAATATAACTAAGCTGCCTCCTATTATTAGGTAAAAAGTAGTAGACAGTACAACATATGTATGCCAACTAAGCCTTTGTTTTTTGTTTTTTAATCTATTTTTAAAATAATAAAATAGTTCTTGGAGCACAGAAAAGCCAAGTCCCCCTAAAACAATTAATGACATTATCACAAAATTGACTACTATATCACTTCTAAATCTCATGAGACTATCTGAATAAAGGGAAAAGCCTGCATTGCAAAATGCAGATATGGAATGAAAGATTGCAGAAAATAGCGTTATTTTGTGGGATGCGTGTAGATATAAAAGAGTTGCCCCAATACTTTCAAT